>NZ_JAVDPZ010000052.1:0-18501 GCF_031453995.1 Nitrobacter vulgaris
ATACAGGCGAGTTGAGCTGCGGCACAGTGAATCAGCGTGCACGTGGCGCTCGCGAGACATCGTCATACGTGATGTAGTCGCCGCATGACGATGACGGACGACAGGCTTCCCAACGATCCCGGCATGCTCAAGGCGATGCTGCTGGCCGAACGGGCACGCGCAGCGCGGCTGGAGCAGATCATCAAGGAACTGCAACGTCATCGCTTTGGCCGTCGGGCCGAGACGCTGCCCGCGGATCAGTTGCTGCTCAGCCTGGAGGATATCGAGCAGGTCGAGGCGAGCCGCGACGCAGCGGCCGATGCAGCCAATACAATCGAGCGATCCAACCGGGCCGCCCAGCGCCGCAAGAACAGAGGATCGCTGCCGTCGCATCTGCCGCGGGTCGAGATGCTGGTGGACGTCGACGATCGTGCCTGCCCGTGTTGCCACCATGCGCTGCACCGGATCGGCGAGGATGTGAGCGAGCGGGTGGACATCGTCCCGGCCCAGTTCCGGGTCCTGGTCGTGCGCCGACCGAAGTATGCCTGCCGGGCCTGCGAGACCATGGTGCAGGCACCGGCGCCGGCGCGGCTGATCGAGGGTGGGCTGCCGACCGAGGCCACTGTGGCGCAGGTGCTCGTCGCCAAATACGCCGATCATCTGCCGCTGTATCGACAAGCCCAGATCTACGCACGCCAGGGTATTGATCTGGATCGCTCGACCTTGGCCGATTGGGTCGGACGTGCCGCCTTCCTGCTGCGGCCGGTGCATGAGCGGCTGCTCGCCGGACTGAAGCGGTCGCCCAAACTGTTTGCCGACGAGACGACCGCACCGGTACTCGATCCCGGACGTGGCCGTACCAAGACTGGCCAGCTATGGGCCTATGCCCGCGATGACCGGCCCTGGGGCGGCGCCGATCCGCCCGCCGTCACCTATGTCTATGCGCCCGATCGCAAGGCCGAGCGGCCGATCGCCCATCTCGCCGGCTTCACGGGCATTCTTCAGGTCGATGGCTATGTCGGCTATCGGTCGCTTGCCGAGCGTGGCGACGTGCAACTCGCGTTCTGCTGGGCCCACGTCCGCCGACGCTTCTATGAACTCGCCGTTGCCGGTCCTGCACCGATCGCCAGCGAGGCGCTCGAACGCATTGCCGGTCTCTACGCGATCGAAGGCGAGATCCGTGGCCGCAGCGCCGACGAGCGTCGCGCCGTCCGCCAGGAGAAGAGCCGACCGATGATCGACGAGTTCGAACCCTGGCTCCGCGCCAGGCTCGCTCTGATCAGTCAGAAGACCAAGCTCGCAGAAGCTATCCGATACGCATTGTCGCGCTGGCAAGGGCTGACGCGCTTCATCGACGACGGCCGCATCGAGATCGATTCCAACGTCGTCGAACGCGCCATCCGCCCGATTGCACTCAATCGCAAGAACGCCCTGTTCGCTGGCTCAGACGGTGGCGGCGAGCACTGGGCCGTCATCGCCTCGCTGATCGAGACCTGCAAGCTCATCGGCGTAGAACCGCATGCCTACCTCGCCGACGTCATCACCAGGATCATCAATGGCCACCCCAACAGCCAAATCGATGGACTGCTGCCTTGGACCTATCCCGCTGCGCAAGACCTCAAATACGTGGCCTGAAAACAGCGCTTACAGATCATCGTCGATTACTTCGATCGATCGAAAGCCGGGCGCCCGCGCCGTCTCGACCAACTTGTACTGGCGTCGCCGGCTCTCGGTGTTAGTCTCGACCTGGGCTTGGTCGACTGGCGAACATAGACCACGGCCTTGCGGCCCAAGACCGTGGCGGGAACGTCGTCATTCGACATCGTCACGCTCCACCGCGGTGGCGCCGGCGGCCTGCGCTAGGAGATACGCCAGCAATGCAATGGACCGCGACCGGTCGGTCGTCGGCAAGCCCGACAGCGGTCGTGGCCCGAATGTTAGGTTCAGCGGATGGGTCGGCTTGGCTGTTGACCGGAGCTGGGGCGAGCCTCGCATTTGGGTCCTCCTGGACGGAGCTTCGCCTGAATTCACAAGCGACGAGTAGGCGATGCACGTCAGCGAGCGTTGCGAGCGAGGGACGCGATTCCCCCCATCTGCGTTTCGGCGCAGAAGATCGGATCGAGCATTCAGGCGGCCACGATCAGAATCTCGCCGGGGGAAGCTTTTGCGAAAGCGATCTGGCCGTTGGCCGGCGGCTCAGGCCTGCTTAGCCGAACACGGCGTCCATAAAGTGCATGCCAGCGATAAGAAACTTCAACATCCTGACCGATATGGGCTGAATGGACGGGTGATTGCTTTCAACCGAAAGAATGCGCTCTTCGCCGGCTCCTACGGCGACGCCGAACACTGGGCCGTCATCGCTTCGCTGATCGAAACCTGCAAACTCAACGGCGTCGAGCCGCTCGGCAATCTCACTGACATTGTCACCAGGATCGTGAACGGCCACCCAACAAGCCAGATCGACGATCTTCTGCCCTGGGCCTACATCCTTCCGCTCGAACCAAAGCCGTGGCCTGAGAACACTGCTTACACTAGTTCGACATTAAGCCTGCGAACTTATTAGAACAAATATCGAACACCGTCTGTCAGCCTGATTTTCTCAAAATCCCGAAAAAATGCTGCCTTATCTGTAATCGATAAATGCACCAAATTTGCCAGGTCGCTACGGGGCGCATTGTTTAGCTGTCGGTTTCTTCTTTATGTGGCTGTTTCAGCATATTTTGCGAACCCGAACGCAGTGACTGCTGAATGTATTCGACAGACTCAGACAGATGGCTAGGAAACGATCTTGAATGGCCGATGTGGTCCAACAGAAGCGGTTGCCGACGATCATTGCCATTCCCCAGACGCTACGCGAGCAGGTTCGCAATCTGCGACGTAGGTACGACTATCCAAAGAAATTATTGCCTCCAGCCCAGCGATGCCTTTAGAAAGATAGTACTTCAGCGATTGTCGCTCTTCGACGAGCCGATTGTGTATTCGCTGTTGTCTGCGGGCTTACGTTTTTCATCGGTTTGATTCGCGAGTTGGCGGCCAGCCTTAGTATCGTTGCCATTGTAAGTATAAAGCTAAGCGTCATCGCGTCGTGGGTGCTCGCAAGACAATTCAATCGCGGCCGGAGTCGTTTAAATCTGATTTAATTTCCTTAAACTCAAATTTACTCTCCGCAGGAACTTGGTTGAAAGTGGCATTTTCCACGATCCAATTAACTGTGCCGAAATAGGGACGGGTTAATTGATTTAGTCGCTCACCTGTCGTTTCTCGATCATAGACTTCAGAACTAAGACTTTAACTGAGTTCGCGAGAAATCCTCGGGTAGGCCGTGATGTCGTCCCAAAAAAGCCGCTGCCGTCTCCCAGACACCGATACCTGACGATGCGCCCTTGGGGTGCATATGGGCGCGTCGTGAGTTTGGGGACAACTAATCAGGAGATATGAATGGCCGGAATTCCTCTTAGCTGGAATGACTCAATTTTCAGCAGCGTCACCAATTCTGGTTCTGTCATCCTAAAAAACGGGGGAGCAGTTTCGAACAAGAGCATCACGGACAGCGGCAACATGGCTTCGGTTGTCGGCGAGGGCTCGTTTACTGTAAACCAGGTCCGCATTAATTCGAGAGAAGGTGTGCGTCTCGGGGGAGATGGCGACATCGTCATCAATAATTCATATATCGAAACAACCGGCACTGGTGCCGATCACGCCGACGGCATTCAGGCTTACAGCCCTGGCTCAAGTGGCAACCTGACTATCACGAACTCGTCAATCGTATCGCATAATACCGCGGCAAATGCTGGGCTCTTCATCGCGGACAATTACGGCGGCTCGGTCACCCTGAACAACGTGGTGTTCCAAGGAGGGCCAACTGGTCTGAAGATTTACGCAGATGATCAGCCCATCACTGTAGCCCTCAAAGACGTGTATTTTGTTGGGCCGTTCATGTTTGACCCGTTGGTTATTGAGGAAATCAGGTCGGACATACACATCACCCAATGGGATAATGTGCGTTACGCAACGATCGTGAACGGTGAACTCGTTCCGGGAGCTCTGATTAAGGCGCCCTTACCGGTGGAGGGGGGTAATGCTGCTGCGCCTGGAGTGCCCACAATTGTTTCGGTTTCAGACGATAGCGGGATCGGGAGTGATGGGATTACCCACGATAACACAATTACTCTCACGGGCAATGCGGCAGCTAACAGCGCCGTGAAGGTGTTTGACGGCACAAAGGCGATTGGCACGGTCACGGCGGCCAGCAACGGCGCGTGGTCGTTTACGAGCTCGGCACTAGCGGATGGTGCGCATAAATTCACGGCAACCGCCACAAGTTCGGGCGTCACGAGTCAGGCTTCGGCAGCGCGTTCGGTGTCGGTGGATACTGTCGCCCCAACTGCGCCCACGATAAAGATGTCGACTTCGGCGGCGACGCTAGCCAGCACTCATGTCGCCCAGCTAACGGGGACTGCGGAGGTCAATAGCACCGTGAAGGTGTTTGATGGCTCTACCCAGATTGGCACCGCCACAGCCAACAGTTCTGGCGCATGGACCTTTACGACAAAGTCGCTCACAAACGGCGCCCACAACTTCACTGCCAAAGCCATGGATGTGGCCGGCAACACCGGTGCTGCGTCTACGGCGCTTGCAGTTACGATCGCGACGCCGACCGCTCCGGCGACACCGAACGCTCCGACGATCGCATCTTTCTCGCAAGACAGCGGCGTCGTCGGTGATCATATCACCAATGATAACACGCTGACACTGACAGGAACGGCGATCGCTAACAGCACCATCAAAGTTTATGATGGCGCGAAGCAGGTCGGCACCACAACGGCAAATTCTAGTGGTTCGTGGAGTTACACGGCGGCAGCTTTGAGTGACGCCAAGCATACGCTGACGGCCACGGCGACGGATAGTCAGGGAAAAACCAGCAGTGCATCGGCGAATCTTGACGTTACGATCGACACAACGGCACCGACTGCGCCGACGATTGCATCGACCTCCGGCGGGACGGTTCAGTCGGCGACCGCGAGAGCGGCATCGTCGAGTAACAACGTTGTCAACCTGACGGGCACCGGGGAGTCCAAAAGCACGATCGATATCTTCGATGGAAGCAGCAAGATCGGTACGGCGACGGCTGCTGCAGATGGGAGCTGGAGTTTCACTACCAGCCAGCTTTCGACCGGACAGCATACGTTCACGGCGAAAGCGACTGACGTGGCGGGCAATATAGGCAAGACATCGACGGTTCTCAATGTGAGTGTCTCTTCATCGACGTCGGAGGGACCAGCGGCTCCGAAAATCGTCTCGTTTTCGAGCGACAGCGGCAAGGTTGGTGATTTTATTACCAGCGACAATTCCCTGACCTTGAATGGGACGGCTACGGCCAACAGCACCGTTACGCTCTATGACAAGGGAGGAAAAATTGGCACCGCGACCTCCGATGGTACGGGCGCCTGGAGCTTCAAGACGGCTACGCTCACCGATGGCGCCCACAATCTGACGGCGACGGATACTAACTCGGTCGGTAAGACCAGTGCGGCCTCGGAAGCCGTTTCCGTTACGATCGACACTCATGCGCCTACCGCACCGAAGATGGGGATCTACTCGACGAGCGGCACTGCGGTCAGCGGCACAACAGCGAATAACGACTTCATCCTGAAAGGAACCGCTGAAGCATCTAGTACAGTGAAGATTTTCGACGCTGATAAGCAGATCGGTACCGCTACAACAAACAGCAGCGGTGCCTGGAGCTTTGAGGCGACCGATCTAGCCAATGGCGGTCACAACTTTACCTCCAAGGCAATGGACGCCGCCGGCAATACCAGCTCTGCCTCCGCAGCCAGCGGGATAACGGTGTCAGCACCAACGACAGTACCAAAAACAGCGTCGATCGATTTCACGAATCTCTATGAGGGGTGGAACGATACGGCCACCATCAAGGGCATGGCCAATCCCTACACCCAGATCAAGCTCCTTGATGGAACCCAATCGCTCGGGTCAGTAAAGGCGGGTTCGGACGGTTCTTGGAGCTTCAAAACGTCCGCTTTGTCGGACACTGTCCATACCTTCTCGGCCCAGCAGATTGATAGCACCGGCCGAGTGGTCGCGACGAGTCCGGACAAAGCCATTCTGGGCACGACCCGGAGCGACACTTTGACGAGCACGACTGGCGACGACTTATTGGTTGGTAACGGCGGCTCCGACACATTTGTGTTCGCCAATAATTTCGGCAACGACACCATCAAGGACTTCGAGGCGGAATACGCGGTCGGATGGAGACACGATACAATCCAATTCAGCAAAAGCGTGTTCGATGATTTTGCGAGCATGATTTCCCACGCGAGCCAAGTTGGTCAAGACGTTGTCATTTCCACAGGCAGCAACTCGCTAACGCTGAAAAATGCCACTCTGAGCGGTCTTGATCATTATGACTTTCACTTCGCGTAAGCGTAAAACGGGTGCGTGCCGTGTGATGGGTAGGTGAGTAAATCTACCGGGGTCATCTAACGGTGATATGACTTGGGGGAACAATCATGACTAACTCCGGAAGGCCGGGGCAAATGCCCCTGCCTGCGAGGACCGCATCCGATTTCGCCTCGGCTTTTGCGAGGGCTTTGCCTTCACTGACCGGGCGTGTGCAATCAATGCTCTCGACGGGACGGGCGCGCGTCACGCTGGAAGGTGTCGTGGAAGACGCGCGCAAGAAAATTTTCTCGGGCCGCTCACGGCCCGGCGACGAGTATGCCAATTCAAAATCCGAGATCGCCGGGTTTGTGAGATCGTGTCGCCAGATATTCTGGGGCATGGCGGCGTTCAGCGGCGTGAGCAATATTCTGATGCTCACCGGATCATTTTTTATGCTGCAGGTCTATGATCGGGTTCTGCCCAGCCGCAGCATTCCAACGCTGATAGCCTTGCTGGCGTTAGCAGTGGTGCTTTATGCATTTCAAGGAGTGCTCGATCTCATCCGCAGTCGCATCAGCGTTCGTATCGGCCGCCATCTTGATGAGACGCTTGGCCTGAGGGTGTTCGATGCAGTTGTCCGGCTGCCATTGAAGACCCGGGGCGACGGTGACGGCTTGCAGCCTCTTCGTGATCTTGATCAGGTTCGCAGCTTTCTTTCGAGCGGCGGGCCCTCGGCGCTTTTCGATCTTCCGTGGATGCCCGTTTATATTGGCATTTGCTTCCTGTTTCACTTCTGGATTGGCGTCGCGGCTCTTGTTGGCACATTGATCCTGATTGTCATCACGATTCTGACCGAAGCGCGAACGCAAGCCCCGGCCAAGGCGTTTGCACAATTTGCCGTGATGCGTAATGCGTTGGCGTCCGAGGGGCGGCGCAACGCCGAAGTTTTGCATGCCATGGGTATGCGGCGGCTGGCGGCACTTCGTTGGCGAGAGGTCAATCAAAAGTACCTTGCCGCGCAGGAGGCCGCGAGCGATGTGGCAAGCGGTCTGGGCGGGACGTCGAAAGTTTTTCGTGCAATTCTTCAGTCGTCGGTTCTGGCCGTTGGCGCCTATCTCGTCATATATCAAGAATCCACGGCGGGCATCATCATCGCCGGCTCAATTCTCACCTCTCGCGCATTGGCGCCCGTCGAGGTCGCAATTGCCAACTGGAAGGGCTTCGTCAGCGCCCGACAATCTGGTCGCCGGCTGGACCAACTGTTGACATTGTTGCCGGAGGAGAAGGAACCCCTGTCGCTTCCCCCGCCGGTCCAACACGTCACGGTTCAGCAAGTGCATGTAAATGCTCCGGGTTCGGAGAAGCCGATCGTCAACGACGTCTCCTTCAAGTTGTCGAAGGGCGACGGGTTAGGGATCATCGGTCCGAGTGGCTCGGGAAAGTCCACGCTTGCACGCGCACTTGTTGGCGTTTGGCCGCAACTGCGCGGTAAGATCAGTCTGGATAATGCAGCGCTGGGCCAGTGGTCGTCGGAGGCTCTCGGTCGACACATTGGTTATCTTCCGCAGGATGTTGAGTTGTTCGACGGCAGCATCGCTGTCAACATTGCGCGTTTCAATCCGCAAGCAACCGCGGAGGCGGTGCTAGAAGCCTCCTGTGCTGCCGGAGCCCATGATCTCATTCTCTCGTTCCCGAACGGGTATGGGACAAGGATCGGCGAGGGTGGAATGACGCTCTCGGCCGGCCAACGACAGCGCATTGGACTCGCCCGAGCGTTCTACGGCAATCCGTTTCTTGTTGTACTCGACGAGCCGACATCGAATCTGGATGCAGAGGGCGAGGAGGCGCTTACCGAGGCCATCCTAAGCGCGCGGCGTCGCGGCGGTATCGTGGTGGTGATAGCACATCGTCCAAAGGCATTGGACGGGGTCGACCATGTAGCGGTTCTCGCTGAAGGGAAGATCCAGTCGTTCGGTAAAAAGGATGATGTTCTTCGCAAGGTGCTTCGAACGAATGCACCGCCGTTGAAGGTGGTAGGAGACACTCGATGAGTGCCGTCGACACCTCTGCACTGTATTCGATCCAGCGCTATACCGTGGCCGGGATATTCATCGCCACCCTGGTAACCTTAGGTATCGGCGGTTGGGCTTCTACGGCTGAGTTGTCGGGAGCCGTCGTCGGGCAGGGCTCGATTATCGTCGATTCGAGCGTCAAGAAAGTGCAGCATCCGACTGGCGGTGTCGTCAGCGAACTGCGTGTGAAGGATGGCGATCGCGTCAAGGCAGGTGACATTCTGGTGCGTCTCGACGAGACCCAGACTCTCGCGAACGCTACCATTATCTCGAAGAGCTATGATGAATTGCTCGCGCGCCAGGCTCGTTTGGAAGCAGAGCGCGAAGGTGCGGAGCAGTTGACATTTCCAAGCGTTCTGCTTGATCGCGCTCAAGACATTAATTCAGAGGCGGCCCGCGCGATTGCGGCTGAACGAAGCTTGTTTGCTCTTCGCCGGTTGGCCCGAGAGGGGCAAAAGGCGCAGTTGAAAGAACGCGGCGCCCAACTTCGCGATGAAATCACGGGCTACACCGGACAGCTCGAGGCCAAGCAAAAGGAAGTGGGTTTCGTCCACGAGGAATTGGAAGGTGTTCGGCAGCTTTGGCAGAAGAAGCTCGTGCCGATTACCCGATTGACTGCTTTGGAGCGCGATACGGCTCGTCTCGAGGGTGAGCGCAGTCAGCTGGCTGGGATGATCGCACAAGCCAAGGGTAAGATATCCGAAATTGAACTTCAAACCATTCAGATCGACCAGGATTTGCGGACGGAGGTCGGCAAAGATCTGATTGAGGCCCGCTCGAAAATTTCCGAGCTTTCCGAGCGCAAGATCGCCGCGGTGGATCAGCTTCATCGCATCGATATTCGCGCACCGCAGAATGGTCGGGTTCATCAACTGACCGTGCATACGGTCGGCGGGGTTATCTCGCCCGGTGAGCAGATCATGTTGATCGTGCCGGACAATGATGCATTAGCTGTCGAGGTCAAAATTGCTCCGCGCGACATCGAACAAGTCTACGTGGGTCAATCAACTTTCATGCGCTTTTCAGCACTTAACCGGACAACACCGGAGATTGAAGGCGACGTTGTTCTGGTATCCGCTGATCTGACTCAGGATCAGCGTACCGGAACAAGCCATTACACGGCGCGAGTGTCGCTCAAGGCGGACCAGGTCGAACGACTTGCCGGCGCCAAATTAGTGCCAGGTATGCCGGTCGACGTCTTCATACAGACGCCTAGCCGAACAGTCTTGACCTATCTTATCGAGCCACTGAAAGAGCAGGCGGAGAGAGCTTTCAAAGAACGATAGGTTTGAGCGCCGCATTGAATACTACAGAGCGTGGCAACTCGCCGTTGATGGGAAATCAGGCGCTTTATTAGGCTTGCAATGAACGTTCATCCGGATGCGGATTTCGACAATGTCCGTGTGTCTTCGTCGTGCCGCCAGTTCTGTACGTCGATAAGAGGCTCGATGCTTGAACCCTCAATCGCAAGACAGGTGAGGTGTCCTGTTGCAAAGGCGCCGGTATCGATATTTGCGCGATTCGAACGTATGTCGGGCGCGCGGACCGGAGTGTGACCGTGCACGATGAATTTCTCGAACGGCTTTTCCCAGGAAAGAAAATCATCGCGTATCCATAGAAGATCTTCCTCCCGCTGCCTGGCTATGGGGATTCCAGGACGGATTCCGGCATGGACAAAACAGAAATCGCCGCTGCAGAACGATAGGTCAAGCGTTTCGAGGAAATTGAGATGTCGGGCCGGAATAGATTTGCCGAACTCGATCGCCAGAAGTTCTTGCTCGCAGGCACTTGGATTAATTGACGGTGTCAATCCGTAGGATGTCAGCGTTTCCATACCACCGAAAAGCCGCCAATCTTTGAGCGACGAGGGGTCATGAAGGAAGCGAGGAATGAACGATTCATGATTGCCCTTTAGGAAAACGGCTTCGCGGGAGGTGGAGCATTCTACAAGGATATCAAGGACTTTTCGGGAATCCGGTCCGCGATCAACGTAGTCGCCCAGAAAGACTATAAGCGGGCGATCGGACGGATGCCGATTGTCATCTACTTGGATTTGGAATAGCAATTTCTCAAGTAGATCTGCGCGCCCGTGAATATCTCCGACCGCGTAAATGCGGATGCCATCCGCGAGTTTGGCTTTTTTTTTGAGATCCGAGGTTGCGCGCAATCTCCACATAAGCGGCACCTTTGCTTATAGCGATTGACATCAAACAATACTCAACTTTCAGCGTGACGAACATCCATCGATCATATTAATACTGGTGATAGTGTTTGCGCCAGAAGCGTATTATTTTGGAAGACCGATCACTCCATGGGCCGGACACGATGCGGCCTTGTTGACGGATCGCATTGACCGCAGCATGCATCACGAAAAATTGCCGCGCGGTTCATGTTGTCTGGAGTTGCACAAGACATGTCAAACGGAATGAGGTATCCAGGGCCTGGTGATACGGACGCATGGCTGGCGATTATCCGACAGTTCCTCAACGTGTTGGCGCGCCGGAAGAAAGATCAGTTTAATCGCCGCGTGTCCATCGGTGATCTATTGACGGAGCGTGCCGATAACGCCGCGATGTATGGGTTTGGTGAAGGCACCACCATGTACGATAACGTGCTCGTGCTGGGCGATGTGCGCGTGGGGCGTCATACCTGGATCGGGCCTGGGTGTATTCTGGATGGGTCCGGTGGAGGACTCGAGATCGGCGACTGGTGTTCGATATCTGCGGGGGTTCAGATTTATACCCATCATACTGTAAAGCGTTCGGTGTCGCTCGGTGCTGAACCGGTAGACTACGCGTCGACCCGGATTGGAAACGGTGTTTATCTCGGTCCAAACACGATTGTTCAGATGGGTGTCGCGATCGGAGATCAGGCAGTGGTTGGCGCAAACTCGTTAGTCAATCGCAACATCCCGCCGCGGACTAAGGTGTTTGGGTCACCGGCCCGGGTCCGCTGATCGGCGGCAGCCTCTCCTACTGCAGCCTCACTGCGCCCCGACTACGCTTTAGAGCGTTCACCAAAATCAAACGGAACGCCGGCGCGCCACTCTGGCACCCACCCTCATGGGCCACCTCAACCCCGAGCATCGCATAGGACCGAAATTACTGCGCCGCCCCAGCGACGACGTTAGCGCGGAGCTTGCTGCAATCTTAATGGTGACGTCCCCGTTCTTTAATATCAGCGCTCGGACTCGTTTGACTGACAGATTCGCCGTAGCGACATTAATGCGCAGAACCCGACCGCCCACCGAGAGCGGGCAGCTCGCGCCCACCTCAAGACTTCAAAGAAGTTTTTGCCCTAACGCTGCCAGCTACCCGGTTCGCCGAGGGGCATCCGGCTTGCGTTCTGCTGGTGGCCATATACGGCGGTTCTATGAATTTTCGAATCCGGTCTGTCGCCGACCGCCAGAGAACTATGCTTTAGCAAAAATCCGCACCTATGGGAGTATGGAAAGAGAGCCCGAATTACCTAACAGACCGACATTTAACGAGGTATTTCCCGCGTGGGGAAGTGAATAATAGTTTATTTTTTATTCGACTAAGGGTACAATTCAATCTATAGGTTATTAACATACGTGGGAGCATAAGCCATGCTTACTGGCATTCTATGGCGTGTACGGCCAATTAAAGGCCGTCATCAAGTTGACTAGAGGCCAATGATTGGATTCGGTTAGATCAACTTCACGATGCGCCTCGAGGTGACCCATGGAATGGTTTCGCCTACCGAGTGCAGTGAAAGCGCGGGCCGGCACCAATCACTGCAATTTTTGAATGCTGTTCTCTGGATGACGCGCCGGGGTATGTCGTTGGCACGATTTGCCAGCGCAGTTGGGCGACTACTGTGGGTACTATTTTACTGAGTCGAGATAAAGCTCTGGACGACATAAGCGGTGTTTGCAACGTCGATCTCAACGCTGATGATCGTTCGAATCTTTGGCATGATCTCTATCGGAAGGATAGATATGGCCCCTACGTATGTGGGCTTACGGAATACGCTCGTCCGTGACCGCGAAGCAAATGCTCAAGGCGCTGGGGCTGATCCACACGGACGCTCGGCTAAAGGGCGCGAGTAGTTCGATAGGCGCATGACCTCTATTTAAACTTAAGTTCTTCGGAGTGTAGGTTGGTCCTCACCATCGAATTCATTCGTCAAAAAAGAAATAAGCCCGAGGTTTGCGAGCTATAGCCATTTACAATTGTTTAGATCTTTTCTCGGATCACCCATGTTTCTACTAGCGCGTGCTCAAAAGTTTTTTAAGACGCGTTCCCATGCCCGCAATATCGATTCCGACCGAAAGCGCCTCAGGCTAGTCGCCGAGGCGATAGAAGGTGCGATCGAAGTTGCAGAGGCTGAACGCATCGGTTTGGGTCGACGGATTGAAGACACCCTCGCGCGTGCGGCTGTGACTTTCGGAACCGGGACTGACGAGTATCTTGAACGCGATGCAATCGACAGTAAATTTCAAGATCTATTGGGTGCCGAAATCAAAAATGGAGAGCGCCGATTAACAGATCTCGAAACCCAGATTGGACATCTGAAGTTTCTCCAGACAGCGTTGATCACACGCTTTCCGGAACTGAAATTAGCTTCCTCAAGATCTTACTAAATGACCTCATCCGGCTTGCATAGCGCTCGCACACGCCACAGCGTGCATCATGGCACGGCGTTCCATCGTGGAGCGGCCTGGGGGTATCGGAATGCCAGCCAAGATGGCCAAGCAAATGCGTCAGCGACACCAATTACAATCATAAACGAAACCTGCCGAAGGACTTCGACGCGATCGTGATTCGAAATGCGATGAGGGTCAAGCGCGCGCAATAGGCCTTGGTTAGCATCAGCAATCGACGGAGTTATGTATTATTTAATGTTGGTGGTCTGCATTTCACTTGCAAGTTCGTCCAACTCCGGTTCAAGCGCCTCTTGCCATGTTGGCGGTGTAATGCCGAACACTTCCTGCACTCTGGTCAGGTCGAGGCGCGAGTTAAGCGGCCGCTTGGCTTTAGTGGGATAGTCTTCCGTCCGTAGAGGTAAGACCAGTTTCACTGCAAGAGCGACATTACGAGATTGCAGTCCCTCAACAATCGAAGCGGCAAAACCGTGCCAGCTCGTCTCGCCCGCAGTCACGATATTGACAACACCTTCGGCCTTCGTAAAGCTATGACATAGGTCGCACGGCTCCATTGCAGTCAGTTGCTCTATCGCGTTCGCAATGACGCGCGCCGAAGTGGGCGCGCCGACCTGATCTGCAACAATTCTCAGTTCCTTACGTTCGCGCGCTAAGCGCGCAATTGTTCTGAGAAAATTACTGCCGCGCGCAGCATACACCCACGATGTCCGGACGATCAAATGTGGTCCCGCTGCTTCGCGGATTGCATCTTCGCCGGCTAGCTTGCTCCTGCCGTATACCGAAAGCGGATCGGCGGGACTATTTTCTAGTGACGGCTGATCGCACTTTCCATTGAATACGTAATCCGTCGAGAAGTGGATCAATGGAACGTTACGCGCGGCCGCCCAATGCGCTATGAAACGCGGCGCATCTCGGTTAATCTTGAAGGCTAGTTCCGGCTCTTCTTCAGCGCGATCGACAGCGGTATAGGCAGCTGGGTTGATGATCAAGTCGGGAGCAAATTTGTTGAGAGTATAACCAAGGCTTTGCGGCGCGGAAAAATCGAATGTCGGCCGTGGAGGAGCAATCACTTCGTGCTTGTCCCATAGGATCGCGAGCAAGGCGCCGCCGACTTGTCCAGTTGTCCCTGTAATTAAAATCCGCATGTCGCAGCACCTCGATCTATATTTTTCGATACGCCTGGGATATCCCAACATCCGTTCTCCATGGTAGAGCCGGTTGGCGATAGCTGGACTTGGAAACGTGCAACGACGTTGCTGGGTCGATTTGAATGCTGGGAATTCCGGTTATTAGTTGAAGGTCAAAATCATAACATCAGCCGCGATCCTGGTCTCAGACTTCCCCGTAGCGCGGAAGACGAGAGATGTCCTTGAGCAGCGCGGCAGCTGAATCGCGCGCAGAAAGAGAAGGGTCGTCGATCCCCCAGGCTATCGCCAGTTCGGGATCGTTCCAGCGCACGACGATTTCGTCCTTCGGACTGTAACTGTTATCGCACTTGTAGGAGAAATCGGCTGTGTCCGATAGCACAACAAACCCGTGAGCAAAGCCGCGCGGTACCCAAAGCTGACGACGATTGTTATCATCGAGTTCTACGGCAACGTGCTGGCCGAAGGTCGGGCTGCCATACCGGACGTCCACGGCGACATCCAAAACGCGTCCGTTGACGACGCTAACGAGCTTGCCCTGGCTCATCGGATTCTGAAAATGAAGCCCCCGCAACACGCCACGGGCAGATCGTGATAAATTGTCCTGCACGAAGGGCCGCGAAATCCCATGTACGGCATATCTTTCCAGTTGGTAGGTTTCCAGAAAAAAACCTCTGGAGTCGCCGACAATCTTGGGTTCGATAATCAGCACTTCAGGGATGGGTGTAGATATGACGTTCATCTAACGAATATTTTCTCTGAGGGCGGCCAATTTAATGCTTATAAAAGTATGTAACATCAACTAGCGCCATTGGCGGCGTTGGTTGTTACTTTATAGTTTAACCTTTTTGAGGCCCCATGAAAGGCATTATCCTTGCTGGCGGAACTGGCTCCCGTCTTTTTCCGGTTACGACTGTCGTCTCAAAGCAGCTGCTTCCGGTGTTCGACAAGCCGATGATCTACTATCCCCTTTCGGTACTCATGTTTGCTGGAATTCGCGAAATCTTACTGATTACTACGCCTCAAGATCAAACGCTGTTTCAACGCTTACTCGGTGACGGCAGCGATTTCGGATTGAGATTCTCATATACCGCTCAGGATCATCCTCGAGGATTAGCTGACGCCTTCATCGTTGGACGCGATTTTATCGGATCAGATGCGGTCGCTCTGGTTCTGGGCGATAACATATTCTACGGACACGGTTTGCCCGAGCTTGTTACCAAGGCGTCGGCCCGTAGGGTGGGGGCCACAATATTCGGCAATGTCGTCAATAACCCCGATCAGTACGGCGTGGTCGAACTTGATGCTTCCGGCCGCGCAATTTCGATCGAGGAAAAACCTGCGAAACCGAAATCCAACGTCGCGGTGACCGGGCTTTATTTCTATGACAACGACGTCGTCGAAATTGCTAGCAGGATCGTGCCTTCCGCCCGCGGCGAAATCGAAATTACAGACGTTAATTCAGCCTATATGGAACGCGGCGATCTCTTTGTCGAGGTTTTGGGCCGCGGCTTCGCCTGGCTCGATACCGGGACGCATTCCTCGCTGGTTGAAGCGAGTCATTTTGTTCAAATTCTGGAGCAGCGTCAAGGTCTGCGGATCGCCTGTCCCGAAGAGATCGCGCTCCGTCAGGGTTATATTTCTCTGGAGCAATTCGGTCATGCGGCCAGAAAATGTGCGAAAAGCAGTTATGGCGAATATTTAATGTCCGTTTATCGTAACTTTGAGACGAACAAATAGTAGCAGGATCATGTTATGCGATTCGAAGGAGCGACAATTTTCGTGACCGGCGGCGCTGGCTTCATTGGTTCAGCGGTGTGCCGGCATCTTCTCGCCGATACGCAAGCAAACGTCGTTAATCTCGACAAGTTGACCTATGCGGCCAATCTTAACAATATCCCAAATGGCGTCAGTAACTCACGTTACGCTTTTGAACGCGCAGACATTTGCAACGGGCCGTTGCTGCAACAGCTGTTCTCAAAGTTCCAGCCTCACGCGGTGATGAACCTTGCCGCGGAAAGCCATGTCGATCGGTCTATTGATGGCCCAGGCGAGTTCATACAGACGAACGTCGTCGGCACGTTTTCTCTGTTGCAGGAGGCGCTGCGTTATTATCGCGGACTGACAGGTGCACAGCGCGAAGGATTTCGCTTTCTGCACGTCTCCACGGATGAAGTTTTCGGTTCACTTGGAGAAAGCGGCTCCTTTTCCGAGGTTTCATCCTATGCTCCGAACTCGCCTTACTCGGCAAGCAAGGCTTCGTCGGACCACTTGGTTCGCGCGTGGCATGAAACGTATGGGCTACCGACGCTCATTACCAATTGTTCGAACAATTATGGTCCTTACCATTTCCCCGAAAAACTGATTCCTCATGCGATTATCAAAGGACTGGCAGGCGAGGAGCTGCCTGTCTATGGAGACGGGCAAAACATCCGTGACTGGCTTTTTGTTGAAGACCACGCAAAGGCTCTTACGCTAGCGCTCGAGCGTGGCGGGGTCGGGCAGACTTACAATATTGGGGGACGCAATGAGCGAACAAATTTGCAGGTCGTGAAGGCCATTTGCGATTTATTGGACGAGCTTTCACCACATCCGTCTGGCTCTCGGCACGATTCGATCTCATTTGTTGCCGATCGACCTGGGCATGATCGACGCTATGCCATTGATGCTTCCAAGATAGAGCGCGAACTTGGCTGGAAAGCTGAGAAAAATTTCGAAAGCGGAATTGAAAGTACGGTGCGCTGGTACATAGAACAGAAGCATTGGTGGCAGGCCATTCTTGCACGAGGTTACGTTTCAACCCGAGTCGGACTTGGTCAATAACATCGTATCGTACATTTTCAGCGCGCTCAGCCGCGTTTCCCTGAGTCTGAAGTTGGCCTTTCGGCTGCCCGGAAGTTGCCGCGGGGATAGCGCGCCGTGACGATGAGTTGTTTTCGGCCACGGCAGGCTCCGCCGCCGTGCTGGTGCCCCGCAGGCTGAGATGGCCTGGACGCAGCAATCGACCGGGCGTGAAACTAACACGGCAAGCAAATGTGGCGGATAGCCCTATGTCCAGTCATAGTCGCGAATCAGCACCGATCGATCATCAATGATCGTGTTTTGTATCGATGTCCAATGCCGGTCGCCGATGCCCCGGCACCTCCACCGCGTCTCTTTGGCGCCTTGATTTTTTCATAATATCGGTCCGAAATGTTCGAATCGATTAGTCCTTGTCTTTCCAATTAATCTGCATCTAAATTTCAACCATAGGTCGTAAGGTGCAGGAATAATAATCTTTTGTGGGGTTGGATGGACGATGGAGACACTTAAAGGCGCGCTGTTAGAATAGATAAAGCTCGGCCTAAAGACATGGGGGAGAAGTATATTGACTGCGGAAATGCCTAGTAAATTCACTCCGAGTGCATTGGGATTGATGACTCTTGATGAACTCTGGTCGCTGCATGAAGAGATAGGCAGTATACTTACAGCTCGGATCCGGGCAGAAAAACTCGAGCTGGAAAAGCGTTTGGCTGTACTTCATCGAGGAATGGCCTCGCCCAGGGAGCAAACTGACGATGAATCTAGGCCAGTCGCCAAGAGGCGACGGAAGTATCCCCGTGTTCTCCCCAAATACCGCAATCCTCAACGTCCTACCGAAACGTGGTCGGGTCGGGGCAAGTTGCCGCGTTGGCTAATGGTTGCCACAGAAAATGGGCAACGGATCGAGGAGTTTCGGATCGTCGACGCAAACGTTTCTCTGGAGAGACAGAGGGCTTAAGGCTTTCTTGCGTGCGAGCTTGACGCCATCCCTCCATTCGCCCGCAAATTTGGAAGCCGGCGAATCGGGCGTAGCGCTCCGTAACCATTGTCCAGCGGAGCATACGGCCGAGCCACTGCTGATCATATTGCCCAAGCGGTAGGGTCATTCTGCCGTTAGAGCGGATTCGGCTTAATCCGGTTCATAACCAGCAGCGGCGAAGAAGTTGGCGCATTCCTGCGGCGTGAAGGTCGGCAGCAATGCGCCGATGCGGCTCCACAGGCCGTCGACCGTTCGCTCGGCCGCCTTTCGCAGACGTGCCTTGAGCTTGGAGAAGGTGTTCTCGATTGGATTGAAGTCGGGGCTGTAGGGCGGAAGGTACAGGAGCCTGGCTCCTGTCGCTTCGATCGCCGCGCGCACGCCGGCGCCTTTGTGGCTGCCGAGATTGATGGGGTGGACGCCCCTGACGGCATCGCTGTGCCAAGGTGATGTCGTTGATCATCACTGGAACGGAGGCGTCCATGTTGGAAGTTAACACAA
>NZ_JAVDPZ010000053.1:0-17807 GCF_031453995.1 Nitrobacter vulgaris
CAAAGGGATCAACCTAGCCACTGGACGGTTTTTACTCCGCCCGCACCGACATCACGCCGGCGCTCCGTGGCCTACTTTGTCACCGCCACGCACACTAATGTCTGAAAATGAGGCCCTAAGTAAACGACTGAGCCTCGTGGAGGCGCGCCTGCATGGCATGATCGCGGGGTTTGAAGCGAATAAATGTCCGGAAGGGTGGAAAGTTTACACCAAAGCACAAGGTCGTTTCTTGTTAGGGATCAACGAAAAAGACAAAGCTCCAAAGTTGTCGGCTATTGCTCCAGGTGCGACAGGTGGCGCAGATTCGCAAACGTTGACCATGAAGAACATTCCCGCGCACTACCACTTGTTGGATTTGGGAACACTGAACAATGACGCACGCTACGGACAAGGTGAAGAGTATTCGCGGGCGGTGTATGGGACCCAAAGAAACAAGGCATTTTTGTCGAAGACTTCGACTGCTGGACAGGAGAGCCCAGACCCGATCTCTTTGATTCCGCCTTACGTGGGGCTCTTATTTTGTATCAAGGATTAATTTTCAATAGAGTGGCCTTCCCGGATTCTCAGATGGTGATCTTAAACGAGTAACTATGTCCCTTGGTGGCGGAACGATCGGCGACAGCGGAGGCTTGAGATCGTGCCGACGGGCTTTCGGCGTCGCTAGGCGGCTGTTACCCGGGGACTGCTCGGCGCGAACTTGAGAGCCTCTTCAATGGAGCAGTCGACACGCGCGATCTCATTCTGAAGGTTCCCGGTGGTGGCCTCCGGCTTGGTGTTGAGCCTGTTCGCGTCAACTGAGCGATAATATCGGCAGCGGTTTGCGTCACCCTGTGAAGAGGAGACTCCCGCCATGCCTTTGCGAAAATATGCTCGTGCGGGGGAATATCCTTCGCCTTGGCCCGCTCCACCTTGAGCATTGCCAACGGTCCGAGCTTATCCTTAAGCTAGGATTGCAACGCGGCCTTTCCTCTGATGATGGCCGGAAGCATATAACCCTCGTAAGCCTTCTGGCCCGGTCCGTCCTTCTGGTAGGTGAAATTTCGTGCCGAGTCTTCTAGCGTCTCTTCAGACAAATCAAACGCCGTGCGGGCATTCGTTCGTTGCGCTCGGCCTTGCGACCGTTTCAGCTTCGTCGCGCTCTGCGTCTTCGTCTGCTTCGCTCAACGCCGCATCGTCCGTTTCGATCATCTTCATAAGCGACTGAAGGTCCAATAGCGGCCGTCTCAGTTGTGCGACCATCTCGGCAACCGTCTGTGCGGCCTTAACGACGGGTGACTCCCGCCACATCTTCGCGGCCAGCGCCAGCGCAGGCGCGCTGTGCTTCATCGGCAGTTGCTCCACCTCGATATGCGCTATCGGGCCAAGCCGGTCTTCCAGCCACTCGCGCATGGTTGCTTCGTCTTGCGGACCGTGCGGAAGTGCGAAGGCAGTATTGGTGTGCCAGCGCTCGCCTGCCCTCTGGTAGGTCACGCGGCGCGGTAGGGCGACTAGGGGTGCTGGAGCAGATGGGGAGAAATCCCTTTTAAGAATAGATTCTTTAAAAGGATTTCTCCCCATCTGCTTCGCCGCGTCCCTGGCCCAATATTCCGACACCCGGGCGAACGCCTCCTCGATGTCACGCCTGTTATTTAGCCACACACCCGAACCGGCCATGTCCCCGAGCGCGCCCCGCTCGACGCTGTCCCATGGCACGACCGTGTCGACGACAATCGGCAACGGAATGTCACAGACAATATCAATCCGGCACGTCGCGCCACGCGTGCGCCGGTGCGCTCTAGCCCTTCCGATCGCCTGGATAAGCTCGGCTTCGGTCACCAGCTGGCGCAAGGCTTCGACGGTGGGGTTTTTGTGCCGGAACATCTTCGTGGCCACAACCGCGCCCGACGCGGTCAGGATGCCACCGTCGACCATTGCGTACCCCAGTCGCTTCGTGCCGTCCTTTCGCTCAATCCACGTCCGGTCAGACTCAGGAACGGGAGTGCCGGAGAACACGGCTGCCAGTGCCTCCATCTCAAGGACGGGCGGCAGCAACCGGCCGATCACGATCAGGCCAGCGACGTTCTCGAAATCGTTCAGGCCGGACAGATTGCCGAAGTAAGCGAGCCGCACGTTGTTGGGCAGACCACCGGCCTGCTCCCATTCCTCCACGAGCGTCTTGTACGTGATGACGAGAACGTCGCCATGGATCAGTCCGGCGCGCGCCTGAATGAATCGTAGGATGTCGGACCGGTTCCGCTTGCCCTCGTCAACGATCACGCTCTTGCCGGTCTTTTCGTCGGTGCGGATGCCGAGCGCCCGCATGCCGACCGGCGCGCCGATGATTTGCCGCGTCTGCACGTATGGCGACCAGTGTGCGACGATGTCCGCCTTCTCCTCGACGCGCAGCCCGAGCACAGTCGACAGTAACTCGGTGCTCGGCGCAGTCGCATCAAGGATCAGAGTCGCCGTGCGCCAGCTTTCATGAACCATCTTCAGTGGCCGAAACCCAAAGGTCTCGGAGTCGGCGATCCAGATACGGCCGGACTCTTCGTGCCCGGCGTCGAGGAACGCGGCCACTTCACTCCAGAAATCCACCATATGGCGGGCGTGCTTGATGGAGCGACCACGATCCCGGACCACGGCCGCGCGCTGCTCTTTGGCCATGCCCGGCTGGATCACGAGAACGTCCGCGCGACCAAGTTCGATCTTGCTCATACGCCGCGCGCCATCGGCCGTGATCCCCTTGGCCTCTAGCGCCGAGCGGGTCAGCGGCCGCCGTCCGGGGCTTTCCTGTAGGATGTCGACCAAGCCGCCGTTGTAATCCCCCGCGACGTCCGCGATGTCGGACAGCAGAATCTCGGTCACCTTGCTATCAACTGCGCCGCCGATGAACTTCTCGTCAGCAACCAGAAGGTCCGCCTCCGGGATGAAGTCCGGCCGTTTGTGATAAAGCGTTTGCGATGGATACACCCAAACCCGCGAGCGCTTAAGCCGCTGCGCCTCGCGACCGCACTTGCCGGCGAGCGTGCACCGCCACTCCCCTAACAAATCGCAGATCGACTGCCGGACGTTGGCGCCGCACTTCAGTGCATCTTCATAAGCCGCGATGTCCAGACACATCTTGGCTTCTGGCGGTGCGCCTGGCCGAGGGTCAGGCTGCTTGTACCCGCGATAGACTTCCGCATCCACGCCCAGCTTGGCAAGGTCAGCGACCACATCCTCGGCAAGCTCGTGTCGCGGCACGATGTAGTCGATTTGCAGGACAGGATTCGCCATGATCGCGGCCGCGATCATGGCCTTCCCGACATGGGACTTGCCGAGTCCCGTCTCCACGCGCACGAGCCACGCGGGCGGCTCGGGCTGCTCCGGAAGGATCAACGACGTGCAGTTCCTAGAGTCGGCCTCGAATGCGTTCATCGCGAGCCGATATTCGGCCACGGCACCGTGCGTCAGTCCGTCGCCGAAGAAAGCAAGGGAAACATCGGCAAGCTTGCGCTCCGCCTCCTCGACCGTCTTGCGCTCGACATTATACGTCGGAAGCACCACCGGCGCGACAGAGGTCTCGACCGGCGCGAGCGTCGCGGGCTCGATCTTGATCAGCCGCTTGGCCCGTTCCTTACGTGCGTCTGTCATGACGCGGCCTGCAACACGTCGTTAAGGTCACCATGCTCCGGAGTTGCGAACAGGACTTCGCGTCCGGCCTCAAGCCACCGCCCCGCGCACGATACAGAGGCGCGCACGTTTGCCTTGTCTAGCTCGCCCGTGTCCTTGCGCTCGCGGAAGATCGTCAGCGCTTCGATTCCTGGCAGAACCGGGAACGCTTCGATGGAGCCGGCGCTGCCGAGACACCATGCCGGCAAAAGGTCCATGTACATGCCGGACAGCGTGGACTCGATGCCCTCACCGATGTGCAGGCCGTGAGTCACATCCTCGTCCGGGCTCAGCTTGATCGCGGCCCCCTTCGCGCGACCTAGCATCTTCTTCTCGATCTTCGCGCCTTCAGCTGTCAAAAAGGTCCGGTGAATGCCGCAAGGCTCGTTAGTGTGAATGTCGCGCAGGAGCGCAACCATTGAGCGCGGGCCTGGGCAAAAGCGGATAACCTCACCGGCGACGCCTTCCGGCAGCACGATGCAGCGCGATGCGAGATATGTCTCGACGACCGTTCCGCGCGGGTCGTGCGACCGCTTCCAGTACGACATCGCACGCGCGATGCGCTTCTCGTCGTCGTCGTCATCGGTGGCTCGCAGAACGATCTCTGGCGGCGCTGGAGAGGCTTCCGGCATCGAACCGCCAAGGAAGTCACGCGCGGTGTCCAACGCGTCACGGAAGCTGCATTCGCGAGCAACCATGATCAGGTCGAGCGGTCCGCCGCCTTCGTTGGTTTCGTGGTCACACCATGAACCGGCCTTCGGTCCGGCAATCACGACGGCGAGACTTCCTTTCCTGCCAAACCGCAATTCTCGACGGTTCGACATACGCCGGTTCGGCTCACCGCAAAGGTAACGCGCAAGATCGTTCATGCCGGCCGACAGCGCAGCGCGGATAGGGGCAAGGTCGGTCGTCATCACGCTTCAACCGAAATCATTGGCCTTGAAGGGCAGCGGACTAAGCCACCTATGCCGATCAGCGTAGGCGCGACTTCTTCAAACTCGGCGGTGTTCACTGGTGCGTGGCCTGACTCGCGAGCCAGCGCTCCGAGTTGATACAGCGGTGTGAATTGGCGAGCATCCGCTCGCACTCTGCAATCATGTGCTCGCGTGGCGTTCCCTGATTCGCGTCGTAATCGCGAAAGTCCCACCGATCGCCAACGGCATAGATTCCGGAAATCCTCGTGGAGATCATAAAGCTAAAGGAGTCGGCGCTATGCAAGCGCGAGCGATGCAGCTTCAACCGGAACTTCGCATCCGGATGCGTCGCAAAGTACTCAACGTCACTTTCGGCACGCGAAAACACGACGCGCCACTGGCCGCGATACATCACTGCAAACGTGCCGGGCGACACATCAACCGGACGCCAGCGGCCGTTTTTCAAGCAAATGAGGTGATCGGTTCGATTTGCGTTGTTCGCAAAAATATGAGACATAACGTGTGCTCCAATATTAAGTGTTCTCGCAGAGCCCACCGCCGCAAACGGTGGGTTTTTGCGTTTATGCGGCGCTCTTTCCGCCCGGTGCGATGCGCTGCGCCCGCATCCACGCGGAAATGTCCTGCCGTGAATATTTCGGCGTTCGACCGATGAAGGTCACGATAGGCGATTTGCCGGCATAGCGCAGCTTGCGAGCCCAGATTTCGCTCTTGCCGACGAACTCGCCAAACTCTCGCTCGGAGAAAAGAAGAAACTCATTATCCATGGCATGGACCTCGTTTGGTTGCGACTGACTGCGATTGGAGCAGAAAGTATCAGTTTCGAAGAGCCCGATCCGGTAGCCCCAAACGACACGAAAAAATGCGGTCGCACCGACTCTCGCGTTTATGAAACTGTGACAAGTATTAACGAAAGAGGGCCCCGGAGGGCCCTCGTTGATCACGCCGCCAGAGCTGGTGCGGGCGGCTCGTCAATTCTGCCTCGGAGATACTCGCTGAAGGCTTTCAGCGCGCGGGCCGCGAGCACCGTCGCGTCATATCCAAGTTTAGAGTCGACTCCGTCCTGCATCTCCCAAGATAGGGTCCGGCAACACAGCGTGATGGTGTTCCGGGCAAACTCGTCATGATGCGCCTCGGCAAGGCCGTCCTGAATCGCTTCACCAAAGTATTCGAGCGCGTGCGCGGTCAGCGTGTGCTCAAACCCATCCAGGTCCGTCTGGTCAGTCCAGCCGACGATAATCTCCTCAGCTAGATTCTTGGCGCGACAGGAAGCGTATTCCAGCTCCTGCGAGTCCTTGTCTTTCAAGAAAATCTCGAAATCCTTCATGGTCAGTTTCTCCTTGGTTCGGCCATAGGCCGGCCGTTCGTTGTCGAACTATTCCGACAACGTGTGCTGGTTTGAATTGTCGGGGAGGGATCGCCCCGCCGGAGCGGGACGGGGGCCTAATGCGAAAATGCCCCAAGCATGCGAAGGGTCATTGCATAAGCGCGAAGCCCGTTGGCGGTAAACGCACATTCTTCCGAACTGAGCGTTACTTCCTCTCGACCGTCGAGAGCGTCAGCCAAATTAATCGCGTATACCGAACGACAAGTCCCACAACCAAATCGTGCGAGAGGGTCGTCCGGGGTGACATGCTTAAAGTCATTCGGATCACCGCACAAAGAGCAATGCCCTTCTGCCACAGCATCGTCCTTGGGGTCGAAGTGTCCATTATCGTTATGGCTCATACTCAGTCCTTTCTTTTGGCCACAGGCCATCGTTCACGCCAATGGCGTGTTTGGTAATGATTCCGGTTGTTGGGATTGCCTGCCGCGAGGCTGGCGGTTTTGGTTTGCGCGGAGCGCCTTTAATTCGGCCGGTCGTGCATCAGCTGAGCCTCTCTTCGGTGACGGTAGTCACGCCGCTCGCTGACTGATGCCAGCGCCGACCATTCGGTTGCGGAATGCCTCAACCTCGCTAGCGTCCCAATAGCGACGATTGCGAATGACGGTGGGCTTCGGAAAGCCAAGCGACTCGTCATGAAGCCAGCGCCAGAGAGTCATTTGAGAGACTCCCCCGAACATGGCGCGGATATCCTTGGCGGGCAGAAGGTGCTTATTCAAAATGTTTCTCCGTTGCGAAATGTGATGAACGGAAGCTATCGGGAGGTGGGAAAGCTGAAAAGCGCCTCAGGTCGTCCTTCTGGTTACCCGCCGTTTTTTCTTGCGAATATAGGCATTTAACGCCCGACTTGCTTCTGCTCTTGCCTCTACTTCCGCGTCAATGAAATCATTCCGATGTGCTTTGGCGATGCGTTTGGCGTTCTCGAAGCCAAGGACCCCCTCATTATCATCCTCTTTGATCTTCAATCTCCTGTTCATTGCCGTTTTGTTTTCCGCTTTTTTGCTCTTGGCCTTTTTGGACTTAGTCCTTTTGCCCTTAGCGCTTGTCTTCTTATCCTCCTCGATTTCATTGATCTCTTTGACAGCTTTTTCGACCGCCTCATCTTCGGTCCCGCTTTTGCGCAGTTCATGAACGCGAAGCGCAAGCGAGGGGTCGCGTTCTGACAAGAGGAGCTGCTCGGCAAGAGGAGTTACTCCGCGCCGCGATCCATCCTTCGCTTCCTTCGGAGAAGTATCCCAAAGCGCGCCAGCAACATCGGCGTTGATCAGCGTCTCGCCATTGCCGTCCAACGCTTCGATTGCCAGCTGGGCAATTTTCTCTGCGAACTGGTTGATCGCATCCGCGACCGGTCGCGGAGCACGAATTTTCCATTTCTGAGCCAGGTACCAGCAAAGCCAAGCTGCCGCCGGATTCTTTGTATCTTGAAAGAGAGTGGACAGGCCCTTGAGGTCACTTTTCATCAACGCGAGATCAAGTGTGCCCTCTGGTTTCAGATCGACTTTTTCAGCCCACGTTCCGAACATGCTAGGAGCCATCGTTCAATCCCCCATCTTAAGTCGCACGACGTTCGACTCGCGCGCGGTCGTCAGTCCGGCAACGTGATCCGCCCACAAATTGAGCGCGTAACGCTTCTCAGCGAGAAAGTCGTGGCGCTGATAGACGCCAACGATTCCACTGAACGTTCCGCTGACATGATTCATGACCTTCTCGGCAACGGCCACGCCAATACCAAGCCGCGCCATTCCGGACGCCACCGTTCGCCGTAGATCGTGAATCCGCCAGGGCGCGATGGTGACTGCATCTGGATCGTCGCCCCGCGCCTTTGCCTCCTTCCGCGCAATCTCAAGCATCGCGGTGTCGAGGCGTTCCTTTCCGTCCGAGAATCCCGAAATGGATGTTCGTCCAGTCGTGGTGAAAACAAAAGGTGAGTCAGTAATTCGCTCGACGCCGTTGATCATGCCGACAACTTGAGAGGAGAGGGGAACGGTGTGCTCGCGGCTATTTTTTGTGCGCGATGCCGGCAACACCCATATCGGGCTGTCGGTTTGAAGGTTGATCTCTGACCAACGCATGCCGGCGCATTCTTCGCGGCGTTGTCCAGTCATCATGGCTAACGTGAAGAACTGCCGCCAGGGCCAATCAAGCCGCGAGACCGCCATTGACAACAATCGCAGCTCGTCATCATCAAGGATGCGGTCGCGCGGCACCTCTTTAATAGCCTCCGTCCCCTCAAACGGATTCCCGGCGCGAAGCTCCCGACGCATACACCAGCCAAAGAAGTGTCGCCCATAAGCACGTAAGCGTTTCGACTGAACTGGTGCGCGCGCCTTCACCGCGTCGAGCAACCGAATGGCGTCGCCGCGACCGATGTCATCGATCCGTCGCCTGGCCCATCCCTTTAGCTCCCGAGTGAGAACGCGCCTTATCTCGCTCCCTGACTTTAGACGGTCAGCGTGATCCACAAAGTAGCGGCCGAGCACGTTCTCGACAGTATCGTCCTTCCGGCGCGCTTCCCGTTCCTCGGCTTCGATCCGCGCGGCCTCAGCCCGCCTTTCGCCCCTGCGCCGATCAGCCGGATCACCACCGGTCGAGCGCAGACGTCGCGCGTCGTTCGCTGCATCGCGTGCTTGCTGTAAGGTGAGGGCACCGGGTCCCGTCGCGCGACCAAGAGTGACCTTCACGCCCTTCCTGTCTTCGCGCTCGTACCTGTAAGCCCAGCTCTTTGCGCCGGATGGTTGAACAACCAACCGCAAACCGGGTTGCAGACTATCTGCGATCTCATACCGACTACCCTTCGGAGCCGCATTTATGACGTGCTTGGCAGTGAGCTTCTCGGGCACCTGATTTGCTTTCGGGGTACGGGCAGGGGTATGGGAAATTGGCAATAGGGTACGGTGTGGCTGCGTTACTAACGAGCCCTAACTTACCAGATAATGCATTGATTTCAAACAAAAAACAGCGCCTGACAAGAGATGGAAAGTGACGGATAGTTCCGTTGTCGCAGCTGACTCTTAATCAGCGGGTCGTAGGTTCGAGCCCTACATCGCCCACCACCCAGTTGGTAGGGATCGGACTCGGTAGCGTATCCGTCAATTTGTCGCGCAAATTGCGGGGTTTTCGCGATCGTCTGGTCTCTGCGCGCGTCTCTGGTCCCAGAAATATCGCCAAAGGGCGCTCCGTCTCTGCATCGAAAATTCCCGTTCCTGGCCGAGCGGCAGAGACCGGTTCGCTGACTGGGTGAGCAGCCAATTCGGCCCTGCAACCAATCGGTTCAACGGGACATAGCCGACGTTCATACTAATTGATGAAATATCGGGACGGGGATGGTCTGCCCGTCTGTGCGAAACCCTGTCGGCCGGGGAGCTTCCTTCGCGCCATCGAGGAGGCAAGACCAAACGGAGGTATCGCTCGTCAGATCGGATCGAGACCTAGCACTTCGAACTGACGATCCCATTCGAGCGGGAGCTCGCGCAATTGTTCGAGACCGATGCCACGTGGCAATCGACCTTCAACGGCAGCCTTGGTGAGTGCGGGAGAGAGGAAGGCCAACGACAGCGTCATGTTGACGTGTCGTAGGCTGTAACCCTCGCGCGCCGCGATTGCTTGAGCATCTGTCGCTGAGTCCGTGACGAGCTCATGAAGCCAGTGTCGGCCGCGGGCAATCGCTGCGACCAGCGTAGCCCGTCGCTCCAGCTTCATCGGGCGGAGCCGGAGTTTTGCGGAGGTCGGGCGCAGGATGGACCGCGCTCGTTTGGAGGGTGGCTTAGTCCAGGGGAGGACGATGGTGGCGTGGTCTTCGTCGGCGGGATTGTCTGGATCCTGCTTCAGCTGCACGACGAGGCGGTTTTGCTGGACCTCGATCCGTTCGATCAGCGAGCGCGCGAATGCGTTGTCGATGAGGCCGGTGGCTTTGAGCTGTCGATGCTTCGGGTTCAGAACAATCTTGCGAACCTGATCGTCGACATCTGGCGCTGGCACCCGTGAGACCGAACCAACTGCGGCGGTCGCTGCATTCCCGAACAGAAGCGGCCGCGAGACGTAGTAGCTGTAGTGCCGACCTTTCTTCTGGGCCTGGGTTGGCGCCATGCGATGGCCGGCGTCGTCAAACATCAGACCGGTCAGGAGATGGCTGAAGGAGGTCCGGGTTCTGGTCTGATGACTGCGCTGGTCCGTGATTATCGTCTGGACACGATCGAACAGGTCGCGATCCAGGATCGGGGGCTGCTCGCCCGGATAGATCTGGGCCTTATAGTTGACCTCGCCAATGTAGAAGCGGTTGCGCAGCAGATGGAATAAAGCGCCGCAGCCGAACGCAACTCCGCCCCGGGTTACGCCGGTCTTGAGAACGCGCTGCCGGCTGACGATGTTGCGGTCCTTGAGGTCCCGCATCAGGGCACGGACACTGCCAAGTTCGAGATAGCGGCCAAAGATGTGACGGACCCGTTCGGCTTCTTCGGGGACGACGGTCACCTTGCCGTTCTCCATGACGTAGCCGAGGGGGAGGGGGCCACCGACCCAGATGCCTTTCTTCTTGGAGGCCGCAACCTTGTCCCGGATGCGCTCCGAGGTGACCTCTCGTTCGAACTGGGCAAAGGACAGGAGAACGTTGAGGGTCAGGCGTCCCATGGACGTTGTGGTATTGAACTGCTGGGTCACCGAGACAAACGACACCCGATGGGCATCGAACAGCTCGACCAGCTTGGCGAAGTCGGCGAGCGAGCGAGTCAGGCGGTCGACCTTATAGACCACAATGACATCGATCTTGCGGGCTCGGATATCCTCCAGCAGGCTCTGCAGCGCCGGCCGGTCGGTTGATCAGCCGGAGAAACCGCCGTCGTCATAGCGGGTCTTGACCTGCACCCAACCGGCATGGGCCTGGCTTTTGATATAGGCACTGGAAGCCTCGTACTGGGCATCCAGCGAGTTGAACTCCTGATCGAGGCCGTTCTCAGTCGAGACCCGGGTATAGATCGCGCACCGGACGATCTCGCGGGACAACGCTTTTCCCGCCCTCACGGCCTATCCTCCCCACCCACCGTGCTGTCCCGAAGGCCAAAGAAACGGGGCCCGCTCCAGCGGGTACCGGTGATGGCGAAGGCGATCGCCGAGAGGCTGTCGTACCGTGTCCCCTCCCACAGGAAGCCATCGTCAACGACGATCGCCCGCTGGGTGGTGCCGTTCCATTCACGGGACAGGATGGTGCCGGCCTTCAACTCGACCTGTCCCCGGTCGAAGGCGACCAACTTGGCCGTGACGGATTCGGGTGTCTCCTTCTCGCCGATCCGATCAAGGAACTGGCGAACCGCTGGATCGAGGTCGCCCGACTGATCGGCCTGCCGCCGATAGCTTACGATGGCTGTCTGGAGATGCTTCGGAAGATGCGCCAGCGTGGACTGACTTGACCGACGACCACGAGACTGCAGTCGCTGACCACCGCGATCGCGACGACGCGCGAGCACGCTTATTGAGGCTTCAGCCATCGTCAGGCCTGCTTCGCTGCAATGACGCGGTAGATGCGCTGATCGGCTTCAAGGCTTGAGACCAACTCGAGCCCGAGCTTCTTGCGGACCACGCTGGCCAAAAAGCCACGCACCGAATGCTGCTGCCAACCGGAAGCGTTTGAGAGTGCGGCAATGGTCGCACCAGTCGGGCGCCTCAGAAGATCAAGCAGTTTTGTTTGCTTGTTCGCCGGTTTGTTGGCTTCAGCAGCCGCGCTGACCACGCCGCCCGCTAGAGCCGGGCTTGAAGGAAGCGTTGCACGTCGTTTCGTCGGCTCTCTCACAGGACGAGGTGCTGTCTTTGCTGCCTTCGTTGTGGTGAGGGCCTTACCGCGTCGTCGGCGGTTCGATGGCGGCTTCCGATTGCGGGATGACTTCTGCATAGGACCCTCCAAAATGATGCGACATCAGCGTCGCACCACCCGAGGCCCCGTCAGCCATGTTGCGCTGCGGGGCCAATCCGAGGGCCATCTCACGCCACAGCAATGCTCGCTTTGCCCACGAATGCCAGTCCATTCTGCAGGAGTCTCAACAATACCAATGTTGAACATCCGGGGGAGCGGTCCTGTGATCGCCTTCCATTCACGTGGATGCGGTGGTTACCTAAGAGGCACAATGTCGCTGGGTTTTTAAACGGGCTAGCGTAACCGCACAGCAATGGCCTCGTTTGGATTTTTGGCTCTGGCATACGACCCGACTGGCGTAGCCCGCGCATCCAGAACACAAGCGCGGAAGGAGAATATCAGATGCCGACCCTCTACACGATGCCTGGCGCCTGCTCGCTTTCTCCGACCAAATACCGCCGCAGTCAGCTGCTTTCATTATTTCCAAGCCTCAGGCGAGCCTCTACAACATCAAGGTAGGCACCGTAACAGCGCCATGACTACTACTTCGAGCGGCGGTTGCACTAAGCGGCGTCCAAATGGTGGAGGCTCACCTGAGCCGCCGCGTCTCCGTCCGCTTGTCCGGATCACCATCAACCGCGAGGCACTTGCCGTCCTAGATAAGCAAGCCCTCGCCGCTCAACTCGGCATCGGCCTCGTCTCAGGCTGGCTGGCAAGCTGGATCGTCGGCGGTAGTGGGCTGCTACGATACGTGCTTACTGGCGTTGTCGGCTCCTTCGTAGGCGCGTTTCTCTTAGATCGCCTAGGCATCGAACTTGGCATCCGGAACCCGCTCACCAGCCGGATTGTCACAGCATCTATCGGTGCGGTGCTGGTGATACTGGCTGCTCGGCTTATCGCCTGAGTTCAATCATCTCAAGTCGGATTCCCGCTATTGAGGCCCTCCCATTGCTTCTGTGGGGTGACGCCGACCCGATAAGTCCCGTGGCGGTTGGTGAACGGCTATCTGCTTTGTTTCCGAACGCACGTCTCTGCGTTTTCTCCGGTGCAGATCCACGACTTGACCCAAACGCACATTGGTGTTGTCGCCGTCGAGATAAAGCGCCATCTGACGGCAGGTTCATAAGCGTTCCCGGCTCGTCGTCCGACTTTCTAGTGAAAGGCAGCGCTCCCACGCCGACACGCGTGACGTGTAAGGTCGGGCTTCTTGGGATTATCGTTGTTGCCATGAAGTTCGCCAGAGATGCTGGGCTATAAATCAAAATCGAGAATGACCCACGCCAGTCTCAGGGCACCTCCGCGCGTCCCGCATACGCGCGATCCCACCCTTCGAGGCGGTAGCCACCCAGGCCTGCTTCGCTGCAACGATGCGGTAGATGCGCTGATCTGTTTCAACGGCTGAGACCAACTCGAGCCCAAGCCTCTTGCGGACCACGCCGGCCAAAAATCCGCGCACGGAATGCTGCTGCCAACCGGAGGCGTTTGAGAGTGCGGCAATGGTGGCACCAGCCGGGCGCCTCAGAAGGTCGAGCAGTTCTGTTTGCTTGTTCGCCCGTTCCCGGGTTGGAGGCCGTGCGGACGACTGACGTGCCGCTTTTGCCGTCTAGCCACGCGAGCAGCTTTTGCACGGCCAGCGCGCTTCGATGACTTCCTACTGCGAGATAACTTCTCCATAGACCCTCCGAATGATGCGACATCAGCGTCGCACCACTCGAGGCCCGTCAGCGATGTTGCGCTGCGGGGCCGATCTAAGGGTCATCTCACGCCACAGCAATGCTCGCTCCGCCCGCGAATGCCAGTCCTTTCTGCAAGAATCTCAATGCTGATGTCGAACATCCAATGGGAGCAGGCGCTCCGACAATCCAATCGAGCCCCAAAATGCATCCGGCGCCGTATTGAACCGGCGGAACGCTCGATCACTCGCCGCCCGTTTTGATCCCCGAACTCGGATTGGCCCGCTTTGGCTCCAACTCCGGCGGGCCTTTTTGTCGGCCGCACAATAATCCGCCGTGCGCAGCCAAGCTGCGAGGGGATCATGAGCTAGACAATCAACCGGCAAGAAAGAGCTCGCTCCGGTCCCGGTCGCCGGGATTGCAGCCGCCTGTCGATCCGCGCGATCCATCGGAATGAACGGTTATGGCCGGCGCCAAAGCGGATCAACCGATCCTCAGATTTTCCGCGGTCTCCTCGCCGCGGTTCTAGACAACCTCGTAGCTCACCTTGGCGCCTTCATCGAGCGAGCTCAGGCCCGCCTTTTCCACGGCCGAGATATGGACGAACACGTCCTTGCCGCCGTTGTCGGCTGAATGAAGCCGTAACCTTTCTGCCCGTTGAACCACTTCACAGTACCGATTGCCACTGCCGCAAACTCCTATTGAACGATCCACCGATATGACCGCTTGCGTCGTCCCTCGCAAGCCCAGAGGCCGCGGCCGTCAGCTCGCCTATTCGTACTAGCAGTCGTGAAGGCCCCCGTTGGAACGACGTTTGTCGCGTTGAAATTGGCTGCATGCCTTCTCTCACGGAGGGAGGCAGCCATGGATGACCGGCGTTCCTGTAGGCCCGAGAAAGCCGTCCAAGAGCCCAACGGTCACGCCGAGGGTGAGAATTGCAACATTGTCCAATTTCCGGATCGTCGAAAGGCGATCCCCCCGGCGGATGATTTCTTCGGGACTGAAGAGGGTGAGCTTTTGACAAATGAGTCATTCGCGGGGAGCCAAAACTAGAGCTTCTGCCGCCTGAAAAGATCCTGCTGGGAGCCGCTTTTGTGGTGGCGGCCATTATGTTGGGAGTGCTGCTATTGCTCGTAATCAGTTGGCCCTCTAGGAGCAAAGCACGGCGAGCATGCAGTTGGAGCGCTTCCGCGGCGTCGGTGGTTTTCCGCGCCGTTAAGAACGACGCGCGAACACACCTGGCATTGAACAAGGATGCACCTGTACCACGCGCCGCCGATACAGCCGGGCGTATTATCTGCCAACCAATCCTGGGCGGACTGCATCATCAATATACCCGGATTTGATTTGCGATAAGGACAAGAGGGACTCTGCTACCCTGCTCCGGGATACGCTGCGAGCGGAGGTTGCCACTGTCAGGCTAGGCTACACTGTCCCTTCCGCCTCGCAGGTAATTCTAAAGCGATACGAGAGTTCTCAGTACGTCGATCGGGGCTCCTTTGAGGGGCTCATCGTGAGCAGATTAGGGTCGTTTGGAGCGTCTATCGACCTTTAATCGCCGAATAATACCGAAGAGTTTTTCGCCGCGAGATGTTGCGAACCGACCCATCCCGATTTTTGGTGCACTTATGAGTTGGAAGTCTGTGACCACATAAGTGCCAGTGCCAGCTTCATGGACCTACGTCTGCACGGCTGGCTGCGTTATGCCAACGAGCGCGTGCGTTATCGGAAGGCGACGCTTCGATCCTGGATAACGTCTTGTGGCCCAAATGAGGAGAGCATTCGATGACCGTCAGCCAACCGAACGCTGCCGATACCGCTGAACTCAACAACCTCCTCGTTGTCAATCACGACAGGGGAGGCTTCTATCTCCGCTATTATGAATTGACGGGGTCGACGCAAGCGCTTCTGCAGGCCCATATTACCAACCTATAGCGGCTTTCTGGGGGGCCCGCTTTGGTCGGGAGTGCCGTCGCAAAGAATAGTAAGCGGACAACTACAATATCGATCTCGATACATTTTCTTACGAGATCGCTTCGAACGTGTTTCTCAAGATAAAGAGTGATGTTGAGGCAGGCCGGACTGGTATTCTGTCCGATCAGGAAATGCAGTCCTCTGATCAGGAGGTTTGGGCGGAGCAGGGATTGGCGGACTATTTCCCCGGCAATGTCCCACTCTGGCATCTTGGGTTCAAGACACTTCTGTCGGCAGGGACCGCGGCCTCAACTCTGACGGCACTTCAGCTTCCCTTCGGCGCGAGAATCGAAAGGACTGACGATCATGAGCGTAATTCAAACAGTTAGATCGTGAATCGTGGCGTGGCCATCTAGGAACACTTCAACGTTGGCGTCGTTTACACTCGGTAACATAGCGGGGTCGAAATCGATGAATCAACGTGACCCCAAAGCGCTCGAAACGGACAGACTGTTGGAAAAGAATAAGAGCGCGAACCGCCGCACCACAGTAGGTGAAATCCCATGGAATTATGATCGTTCCGAATTAATTGCAGATGGAGCGATTCATGTTGTCGGCGTTGGCATGGGATTGGGCGCAACGACCACGTTAATCGTCCTGACAAGTGGTTCTAGTGCATCCATCCATCCGGTCATTGTTACAGGTTATGCACTATGCTTACTTAGTATGCTGGTGTTCTCTGCGGCCTATAACCTCTGTCCGGTATCGCCGCGGAAGTGGCTGCTGAGGCGGTTTGACCAGTCCGCGATATATCTCCTCATAGCGGCTACCTATACACCGTTCATCACGCAATTTAACGACCGCGACTTAGCAGCGTCCTTATTAGTCGCCATATGGTCTGCGGCTGCTGTCGGCACCGTCCTGAGGTTGCTTTTCCCGGATCGTTTCGAGCGCCTCTCCCTCGTGTTATATATTGCCATGGGATGGAGCGGCATTATTGTTTACGACAAGGCTGTCGCGTCACTCTCGGGCTCAATCCTAACGTTCATCGCAACGGGCGGAGTATTGTATACGTTAGGAGTTATCTTCCATTTATGGAAGCGCTTGCACTACCAAAATGCCATTTGGCACGCATTCGTGTTGTTGGGCGCCGCCTGCCACTTTAATGCGGTCTGGAATCTTGCTGTCACTTAAGGAATCGAAAGCCTGCAATTCTTTTCAGAGGCTTTACCCAGCCGCGCGGGTCGCGAGGGCTCTTATTGATCTATCTCGATCCAGCGACGTCGACCGTGCGGGCGTGCGGGCGTGCGGGCGTGCGGCACGAGGTCGGCGGTCTTTGTCACGAATATGCCGGTTGCGCCAAGGAGGGGCAGCAGAGCTGAGACGATGATAACGAAGTAGAAGCGGATCCATTGAAGTCAAAAAGCGACACTGGCTATCGTTCCGCTCGGGCTACTGAGGCACCTCCTGACCGACCGTTGTCGATGAGGCAGCAGGTGCTGATTTAACCGACGCAACTTCGTCCGCATCACTCGTTGTAATGTTTGCTACGACATCGGCGGCCATCGTTTCAAGCAATGCGATCTCGTTTGCTTCAAGGGTACGGGGTGCGGAGTCGAGAATGCATAGCGCTCCTATTATTAGACCATCAGCTGCACGTAGCGGCGCCCCAGCGTAAAACCGCACGTTCCATTGCTCGATCGTCTCGTTATCGGCAAACCGTGGGTCGCGCTCGATATCCGAAACCACCAGCGTTTTGTCGTTGGCCAAAACGTAGTTGCAGATTGCGTGTTCGCGGTCCATCGGCAGCAGCGTGCCTGTATCGTCAGTGATGGCGTCCGGCAATTTTCCACTTTGTCCGACGAAGTATTCGCGGTCCTTATCAATAGTGGTGATCACGGCAACGCTGGTGTTGAATACGTCGGCCGCACGTTTGGCGAGAGCATCCAGCGCTTCACGTTTATTACCTTCCAAGACCCCGGTCGCTTTCAGCGCGTCGACACGCTCTGCGTCGTTGTCAGGCACGGGGGCTTGTTGGACAACCGTGGCTTCTTCAGGGTCGATGATACGGTGAATACGGCGAACCGCCTCCTCGACCGAAGTCACGACAGCATCGGCTTTGAGCTTTGCAAGGGATTCGTCGGTCAACAGCTCTGGCGGCGCGTTCCACAGCGCCAGAACGATGCGCATATTCGGCCATCGTCGTCGCAGACGCCGGCAGGCGTGGCGAGCGGGGATGGCTGGATTCGGCGTAACGTAACTGAGACAGACAATGTCCGCGCCCTTCAGGTCGAGTTTGGCCAGATAGTCGGCATTTACGCTTGCAGCGGGTTGGGAATGTGCGTGGCGGTGACAAAGTAGGCCACGGAGCGCCGGCGTGATGTCGGTGCGGGCGGAGTAAAAACCGTCCAGTGGCTAGGTTGATCCCTTTG
>NZ_JAVDPZ010000054.1:0-17785 GCF_031453995.1 Nitrobacter vulgaris
CCACCCGATACGACAGGCGAACAGAACACTTCACAGGCTTCATCAAGCTCGCAGCAGCCATGATATGGATGCGATGAATGTCGATCGGTTCTAGTCGTTCTAAAGCGTGCGTCCCTTTTTGCGCGCGAACCGAGAAACCATGATCGCCATGGTTTCTGTTGTCTCTCGATTTTGCTCAGTCGAACCTTACATCTATCGGTGGCGACTAACCGGGAGTTCACAGCTTTGCATTATGCGGGTGGCGCGGGCGCATTGCGTTCTTGAAGGACGGCGCCTCGCAGGGAGCATTTCATGACCGGCTTCGATATTTTCGCGATTGTTTTCGTGGCGCTCGTGATCCTGACGCTGTTGGCCGGCGTCAAGACCGTGCCGCAGGGCTACGACTGGACCATCGAACGGTTCGGCAAGTACACGCGGACGCTCGATCCCGGTCTCAATCTCATTGTTCCCTATATCGACCGGGTCGGGCGCAAAATGAACATGATGGAGCAGGTGATCGACATTCCCAAGCAGGAGGTCATCACCAAGGACAACGCGACCGTCAGCGTGGACGGCGTCGCCTTCTACCAGGTGTTCGATGCCGCCAAGGCGAGCTACGAGGTCGCGAACCTCAACCAGGCCATCGTGACGCTGACAATGACCAATATCCGCTCGGTGATGGGTTCGATGGACCTTGACCAGGTGCTGTCGCATCGTGATGAGATCAACGAGCGGCTGCTTCGCGTCGTGGATGCCGCGGTATCTCCGTGGGGTCTGAAGGTCAACCGCATCGAGATCAAGGACATCGTGCCGCCTGCCGACCTCGTGCAGGCGATGGGCCGCCAGATGAAGGCCGAGCGGGAAAAACGCGCTGACATTCTTCAGGCTGAAGGCCAGCGCCAGTCGGCGATTCTCAAGGCCGAGGGGCAGAAGCAGTCGCAGATTCTCGAAGCCGAGGGCCGAAAGGAAGCCGCCTTCCGCGATGCTGAAGCACGCGAACGGTCGGCGGAAGCCGAGGCCAAGGCGACGCGCATGGTGAGCGAGGCGATCGCGAAGGGTGACGTAGCGTCACTCAACTATTTCATCGCTGATAAGTACATCAAGGCGTTCGGTCAGCTTGCAAACTCGCCCAACCAGAAAGTTGTGATGTTGCCGATGGAAGCCACCAGCATGCTGGCGTCCCTGGCCGGCATTGGCGAGATCGCCAGGGCCACCTTCGGCGAGAGTGCTGCGCCGGCTACGGCAACTGCACGGAGGGGGGCGGTGCCCAATGCGGGTGCGCCGGCCTCGGTCCCTTCGCAGGGATAGGATAAACCGGGCGAAGGAGAGCGTTTATGGGTGACATGTTCACGTCGCTGGGAACCTGGAACTGGTTGATCTTTGGCGTCGTTCTGATGGGCCTCGAACTGCTCGTGCCGGGCGTATTCCTGTTCTGGCTGGGACTGGCGGCATTTCTGGTGGGTGTGCTGTCGTTCCTGATTGATCCAACGTGGCAAACGCAGCTCTTGATGTTTGCCGTGTTCGCAGTCGCCGCGGTGCCGCTATGGCGTCGGGTGGCGCGCTCGGATTCGAGCGCCGGCGACAGCCCGTTCCTCAACAAGCGCGCTCATGCGCTGGTCGGGCGCGTGTTCACGCTGGAGAAGCCGATCGTAGATGGGACGGGCACGGTGCGGATCGACGATACGATCTGGCGGATCGAAGGACCGGACGCACCGGCCGGTAGCCGGGTGAAAATTGTGAAGGCGAACGGCGCGAGCCTGACAGTGGCTGCGGCATCGTAGCGCGCATCTGGCCGCCGCAGAGTACTAGGAAGATCCCGCGAGGGGTTCCTTCGCTTGATGATCAAGCCACGCCCGCGCGCAGTAGGTCGTGCAAATGCACGATGCCGACCGGCTTTTTCCCATCGGTTACGATCAGCGCCGTGATCTTCGACGAGTTGAGGATTTCGAGTGCCTCGCCCGCCAGGAGGTCGCGTCCGATCGTCTTCGGATGGGGCGTCATGACATCGTCGACGCGAGCAGTCATCAGGTCGGGTCCCATGTGACGGCGTAGGTCGCCGTCGGTGACGATCCCGACCAGGTGACTCTGGCCGTCAATGACGCCGACGCAGCCGAACCCCTTTGACGTCATCTCGACCAGAGCATCCGACATCTTTGTGCCGAGCGGTTTCAACGGCAGGGCGTCGCCACTGTGCATGAGGTCGCGGGTGTATTTCAACAGTGCGCCGAGCTTGCCGCCGGGATGCAGAACGCTGAAGTCGACCGAGGTGAAGCCCCGGCCCTCCAGTAACGCGATGGCGAGCCCATCGCCGAGCGCGAGTTGCATCAGCGAGGACGTCGTCGGCGCGAGGTTATGCGGACAGGCTTCGCGCGCCTTGGGCTGCACCAGCGCGACATCTGCGGCTTTGCCCAGTGTGGAGTCGCGCTCGGCGGTCATGGCGATCAGGGGAATGCGAAAACGTTTGGCATAGGTGATGAGATTCTTCATCTCCGGCTGCTCGCCCGACCAGGACAGCGCCATGATGACATCATCGGGAGTGATCATGCCAAGATCGCCATGACTGGCTTCCGCCGCATGGACGAAGAAGGCAGGCGTCCCGGTCGAGGCAAAAGTCGCAGCGATCTTGCGGCCAATGTGGCCGGACTTGCCGAGACCGGTGACGATCAGCCGTCCTTTGGCGTTGCGGATCAGGTCCGCTGCAGCAGCGAATGCGGGACCGAGATCGGATCTGAGCGCCGCGGCAAGCGCCGACACGCCGCCAGCCTCCGCCTCGAAGGTCCGCAATGCGGACTCGATTGCGGCGTTCGCCCGATCGGTCATGGCGGGTGTCACTGTGCGTGATTCAAATGAGGTCATGCTGGTTCCACGCTGAGACACGGAAGCAATGTTTGGTCCGATCGTTGTGCTTAGCACGCCTACTTGTGCGATGCGATGCAGCTTCGCATTCTCAACGGCCCGTTAACCATAATTGTTTTAACTCCATTAACGATAGCAAGCCCGCTTCAGGCGAGCTTTTTAAGTTTATGTTTTGTTTGGAGTTTTCGGGATCGTGTCTACCGGTCCAGCGACGGGCTTTTGCCAGCGCGCGCCGACCTGGCGTGCGGTTTTGGTTTGCCTCGCGCTCATCGTTCCGGGGTGCGCGACTGTTGAGGCCCAGACACTCACCGGCGATGCCGTTACTCCGCTTCGGGGCGGGCTTTTTCAAGCGCAGGAGCCTTCCTTGCGTCGGACCGGGGATGCCGGCGGCGATGTGGCGTTGGCGCCGTCAACAATGGCTCCCTCCCGCATCGGCAGAATTCCCACCTACGACATCCCCGCCGCGGCGGGTGCGGACGATACGGGCTATGATTCGCTCAATCGCCGGCGCAAGAAGCTGAAACTTTATCCCGGCACGCCGAAACCGAAGCAACCGCCGGGGCCGGGCAACTTTGTTCCCGTTCCGCCACCACCGCCGTTATCGATCCCGCCGTCATCGACCGCCAATACGACTCCGCTTGCCCCGGCGATGGCCGGGAAGGTCGAGGGGCAGCCCACGCGCCGCCGCCTGAAGCGCGATGACGATCCGTTCGGCCCCGTGGGCAATTACGTCGGCAGCTTTCTCGTGAAGTCGGCAGTCGAGCTTTGGGGTGGCTACAACACCAATCCCGGTCGCTTCAATAGGCCGGAGGGCTCGGCGTTCTATATGCTGTCGCCCGAATTCGTGGCTGCATCAAATTGGTCGCGACACTCCCTCCTTGTCGATTTTCGCGGATCGTTCACCGGATTTGGCAGAACTTTCCCGCCGGGGGCCGATAATCCACAGTCGATCGTGTCGGTGCCAACGAACGTGGATCGGCCGGACTTCATCGGCAGGGTCGATGGACGTCTCGACGTCAGGTACGATACCCGCATAAATTCGGAAGTGCGATTGCGGGTTAGCACCGACAATCCCGGCAGTCCCAACGTCCAGGCCGGTCTGATAAGGTATCCGATCTTTGTGACGACCGGGGGAACGGCCGGCATCGAACACGACTTCAACCGGCTGCAGGTTTCGCTGAACGGAATGGCAGACCGCACCATGTATCAGTACTCGCAATTGACGGACGGTACATCGACGTCCAACGATGACCGCAACTTCAATCAATACGGTGCCGTGGCGCGCGCGAGCTATGATCTATTGCCCGGCTTAAAGCCGTTCGGCGAAGTCGAGGCGGACACGCGAATCCGCGACACGCAATTCGATCGCAATGGCTTCCAGCGCGACTCCCGTGGCGGCTATGCCAAGATCGGGTCCAGCTTTGAATTGACACGTTTACTGATTGGCGAAGCCTCTATCGGCTATACCGCCCGGAACTATGCGGACCCGAGTCTCAGTCAGTTGACCGGCCTGCTCACCAGCGGGTCGCTGGTTTGGTTCGCGACGCCGCTGACCACGGCGAGGTTCACCACAGTGACCTTCGTCGATGAATCCATGGTGGCGGGTGTCTCCGGCGTACTGACACGCACCTACACTTTCGAGCTCAATCACGATTTCCGCCGCTGGCTGACCGCGATCGGCAGGTTCACCTATGGGACGCAAGAATATCAGGGGTCGACCCGTTCCGACCAAGTCTACTCGATTTCCGGCGAACTCATTTACAAGCTGAGCCGCGAGTACCAGATCAGGGCCCAGGTGCGCCGCGACCTGCTGGATTCGAATATTGTCGGCGCAAGTTCGGTGGCGACTGTGGTGATGCTCGGCGTCCGGTTGCAGCGCTAGAGCCTTTCACCGCTCAATGAGAAGCGGAAGGCTCCTGCATCTTGCTGCCCATCACACGAACTGCGACAATGCCCGGCGATGCTCGTGCATCATTAAGAACGCGCGGTAGCGCCGGTCGAAGAAATTGCGCGCCGCAGGAGCTGGCTGCACGGTTCGACCGATCCGGGTCATTGCCGCTGCGGCCGCCGTAACCGATGGATAAAGTCCACAGCCGGCTGCCGCGGCACATGCGGTTCCCAACAGCACGCCGTCTGGTTGTTCGGGCAGGGAAACCGCGACACCTGCGGCATCGGCGTAGAGCTGGACCAGCAGCGAGCTCGCAGCATGGCCTCCCGTCAGCCGGATATGGGCGATGTTATAGCCGGCGTCGTTCAGGGCATCGATGATGTGCCGTGTTCCCAGCGCGATGCCGACAGCGGTCGCGAAATAAAGCCGCGTTAACGACGTGGGTGAGGCGTCAAGGCGCAGTCCGTGGATCACGCCGACTGACTCCGGGTCGGCGAGCGGCGAGCGGTTGCCATGAAAGTCCGGCAGCACATGCAGATCCTCGACAAACGTGAATCCGCTTGCCGTCAGCGCTGCTTCGATTTGTGCTGCCATCACCGCATGTCGGTCCGCTCCAAGCGATCTGCCTTCGGCATGGAGGTCGAGAATGTGATCGAGCAACGAACCGGTGGCGGATTGACCACCTTCGTTCAGCCAGTAGCCCGGCAGCATCGCATCGTAATACGGACCCCATACTCCGGGAATTTGCCTCGGGTCGGGCGAGGCCGCCATGTGGCATGAGGATGTGCCGGCGATCATGGCGAGAGTCTTGTTGAGGCCGGGTGCGTCGAGGTTGCCAAGCATGCCGATACCGCCGGCATGGGCATCGATTGCGCCGACGCCGACAACACAGCCGCGGGGCAGGCCAAGCTGGTCGGCGCTTTCGGCGGTCAGTGGACCGGCACTTGTTCCGATCGGCAGCGTCGAGGCGGGAAGCGACGCTCTATCCTGCAAGTCATCGAGCCCGACTTGCGACAGGAAATCGCTTTGCCAGCCATGCCGCTCGTGGGAAAGATAAGTCCATTTGCATGTTACGGTGCAGGTGGAGACAGCGACCCGGCCCGTCGCCTTCCAGGTCAGGTAGTCGGTGAGGTCAAGCATAAGCCCGTAGCGGCGCCAGGCATTGGGACAATGTCGTTTCAGCCAAAGCAGCTTCGGAATTTCCATTTCCGGCGACATCACATTGCCGACGTGGTCAAGCACGCGATGGCGAGTGGCGGTGATCTCATCCGCTTCTGCCGCGGCCCGATGGTCGGCCCACATGATCACGTTCCAGCGATCATCGCCGGTGATGGAGGCCGTAACCGGCCGACCGCCGCGGTCTAGGGTGACGAGCGAGCAGGTGGCGTCGAAGGCGATGCCTTTGACATCTTCGGCAGCGATATGTCCGGCCGCAACGGCATCGCGTACCGCGTGGCAGACCGCTGCCCAGATCTCATCCGAACTATGCTCGGCATGATCGGTTTTGGGATGTGCGGTCGCAAACGGAGCTTCGGCGCGCGCCAGCAGGAGGCCGCCTGCGTCGAATACGCCTGCGCGCGCGCTATTCGATCCGACATCCACCGCGATTACAAGGTCAGGCATGCGGCACCTACAAAGGAAACGCTGCCGTCGTGTCAAGGAGTTATCGCGTCAAGGAAGTTAAGCGGACAAGCCTCAATTCGACCTCGCAAGCACGCACGCGATCATGCTTGCGGCTTTTAGAGATGAGCAGCCTATTTGATAACTTCACAGACCGTCAAATGGTCCGGTGGACGCAGGCTGCCAGTAGGTGCCGACACGAGTCTCCACCACGCATCCAGCGATTTCCGGTCGCAACGCAGTTTGACGGTCATGCCGCCGGCAAATGTGATCCAGTCCGCAAAATAGTGGCTCGGCACCGCGATTACGACCGGAATGTCGGCGTCGAGCGCGCGCTCGATCAGATGGGCAAGGCCTCCGCCTTTGCGCTCCTGCCGGCCGAATCGGTTGACGATGAGGATATCCCCGCCTTCGTCGAGAGTCCGTGCAATCCGTTCGCCCGCGTTTGTCAACCGTTCGATGTCCAGCCGGCACCTCGCCGGGTCATGCGCAAGATTCTGATGGAGCCGAAGCTGCTCGCCGGTCGGGATCAGCGTTGCTGACAGATCGGCATCAATGCGGTGGCGACCAAGCTGAACAATGCCCACCGCGAGGTGGCCGCTCTCGTTCAGATCGGAGGCAAATTCATGGAGGACATCATCGGGGTTCTCTCCCTCCGTATAGACCAGAGCGGCGAGGTCGCATTGGGCATCGAACATGATCCGTCCCTTTCTTACGTCGCAGCAGAGCTCGTCAACGATTACCCGGCGGGTCCGAGAGGCCTGCGATCACCTCTCGGGCCGCCTGCTCTTCTTCGTTGTATTTTTTAGTATATCACGTTAGGCGAAATCAGGCCAGAGCGCTGCAGGCGGGAAGCAGGGGAAATGAGCGCCGGATGCGGCCGGCCGGTGCGGTAAACGTGGGCCGCTCGGCGTTACGGCGCGGCCGGATCAACGAGCCTTGGCGTCCCTGTCTCGTTCCGTGCTTTTCTTCGGGTGCCGGATGTCGTTTCGCAGCGCCTCGAGTTCCTTGTGGACCGCGCTGGCGGCATCGCGTTCTATCTTGCGATAGCGAGCGACCAGGGCGACCCCGAAGGGGGTCAGGACCGCGCCGCCGCCGTTCTTGCCGCCGGTCTGCCGCGCGACCGCCGCCTGCCGGCAGATGCGATTTATTTCATCGACGAGATCCCACGCGCGCTTGTAGGACATGTCCATGGCACGTCCGGCGGCTGAAATTGAGCCGCAAGTATGGATGCTTTCGAGCAGTTGGATCTTGCCTGGTCCGATGCGGCCCTTTGGATCCAGATCGATTCGCAAACTCAGTGAGGGTAGTGATCTGTTGGATAAAGCCTGCATTTCACGCTCGGTATTTCACGATCGAAGATACGGAAGCCGAACTATACATCATTCGATGGTGAACGTCAGCTTTCCAATGAACCTATCCGCCGTCCTGACGCCCCGGAGCGTCTGCCGTCAGCCAGGTCGCGCACGAAAGCTTCGATGCGATCGAGGTCGCCAATATACAGGTCCCGTTGAGTGTTCGGAAGCGCGATTCCCTCCTTTCGGAAGCGCTTGAGAATCTCGAGTCTGACCTCGTTGGCGGCTCCTGCATCGATGCCGATATGCGCGACGTGAAAAAAGACCGCAAATTCCAGCGCGTCGGGACCGAATTTGTTGAGAATTGCAAATGGTTCAGGCGACTTCAGGGCGCGGGGGTGGTGCGCGACGATGTCGAGCAGGATTTCGACGACCTTGTCCGGGTTCGCGTCACAGGAGGTGCTGACCGTTACGGACAGGCGAGCCGAATAACTCCCATGCATCCAGTTGACGACCTGGCCGCTGATCAGTTCCGCGTTCGGCACGATCACCGAGACGTTATCATATGTGGCGATTTCGGTGGCGCGCACGTTGATGCGTTTCACGACGCCCATGCGGGTACCGACTTCGATGCGATCTCCGACCTTGATCGGGCGCTCCACAAGTAGAATCAGGCCGGAGACGAAGTTGTTGATGATGGATTGCAGTCCGAAGCCGATGCCGACTGACAGCGCGCCGGCCACGATAGCGACGTTCTGCAAGTTAAGTCCGACATACGACAGCGCGATCAGAGTCGCGAGAATGACCCCCGCATAGCCCGCGCCGGTGCCGATCGAACTGCGAACGCCGACATCGAGATTTGTTTCAGGAAGGAAACGCTCCTCCAGCCATCGCTTGAGCGCGCGCGTGGCCACGACGCCGACGGTGAGCACCGCAAGCGCGCCGAGAATCTGGGACGGCGAAATGGTGATGTTGCCGATTTGAAAGCTGAAGAACGCCGACGACATTGACGTGACGACGTCGTCAGAACGAATTCCCCACGTGGTGAGGATAATAAAGGCTGTAAGTCCGATTAGGGACAGTTGGACGAGGCCACCGAGCACCGCAGCGATCTGACGGACCGCGCCGCTCCCGAGGCCGGCGGTTTGCCGCAGAAAACGGCCGACCGCGCCGCTAAAAGCGAACGTCGTATTGATAAGAACCGCCGAGAACCGGCTCAGGAGGATGAAACTCATGAGCGCGACGATCATCACGACCATTTCGATCGTGATGAACCGGCCTAATGCGACATATCCCGCGAGGGGCCCGATAATGGCGGCCATGGCCATCATCCAGCCGATCGGAATCAGCAGGCGCCACGCGGATCTTTGGGCGGAGGAGGGTGCGGCGGATTCCTCCTCGGCTTCGGTGGCGGCCGCAACGCGCAGCGCGCCCATGAAGAGAAGCGCTTTCGTGATTGCAAGTATCGCCTGGCTTGCGATCGTAAGCTCGATTGGCGATGCGATCGCCAGACTGAGCGCGTCGAGAACGATGCCGACCGCGGTGACCATGGCGAGCAGCACCGAGTAGGAAATCAGGCCGTCGGCCGCGGCATTGTCCAGTTCGATCAGGCGCCATGATGGGCGGCCAGGTGCGAGGACCGCGCTGGTCAGCCGGATAAAAAAGAACCCGAAGGTGATACCCAGAAACAGGGCCCGAACGATCGGCGTCACGTCGCCGGGGAGAACCTCGAGCGTCAGAAGCGCCTGGTACAGCACAAACAGTGCGATGGCCGTAAGCGCCGTATCGGTGAACACGATCGCGGCCGCGGAACCCGTCTTCCGCATCGCGCTGGGATTGGCGATCTCGGGATCGCGCGTGGTCCATCTTGACCACCAGTGCCTGCCCGGTGACAGGAAGAATCCGAGCACGACGATGGCGGCGATAACAAAGCCGGATGCGGCGCGAAGCGGCTGTGACGATAGCACGCGCCCCCACTTGGAGAGCAGATCGACCAGGCGGCCGGCGGCAATCGGAGCTGCGTTCGCGGCCGTGAGCCAGAACTCGGGATTGACGAGGCTGGCGGAGCGCTGCAGCACGGATTCGTTGAATACCGCGCGCCGCCGATCGGAGATCGCGTCGATCGTTTGCTGGGCTCGCACGTTGATGAGCTTGGCCTGTTGAATGACGCCTTGCCTTGCGGCGATCTCAGCCAATAGTTTGGCCCGTTCGAGCTTCACGTCGTCGGGCTGTGGAGCGGCGGCTTCAGGGCTTGGCGCGAGTTCGGCGGCGCGTGCGCTTGCCGCCTCGAGGCGAGGCGTAATTCTCGATATCAGCTCGCGTGCTTCGCGCTGCGCCGTCGCGGATCGATCCCGAAGATCGTTCAACACGGTGTCGTGAATGACTCTGGCGCGCAGCGTCGCCTCGACCTGATCGAGCGTCTGCTTCCACTCGTCGAGTTTCGACTGCGCTCGCGGAAACTCCGGCGCCGGGACGGACGGCAGATCCTCTGCGGGAGCGGGAGGTGCAGCAGCCGGGCTCGCCGGTTTGCCATTCCCCGGTGCCGGCGCCGGCGCAGGTGTCGCGGCATGCAGAGGCATCCACGATAAAAAGATGATGAAGAAAATTGCCACGCGGATTGTCTTCATGCTCTTTACCTATCGAAACTGCAGAGGATTGACGATGCAGCATTCCAGAAAGGAATGGCGGAGCCGACCATAACGGTTTTCCGCTTCTGGTCCGGCCGTGCAATGCGCGTGAAGGCGCGCAAGTTTGCTTAAGCTACAATAGGCGGAATTCCGCCTATTGTATGTACGACGGTTCAGCCGCCGTTCGCTTGAAATAACCTGGCCTTCAGCGACTCGTAATGCTGACGACGTTGTTCGATGAGAGGGTCTAAGGACAACTCTCGGGCCACAGGCCAATTTGTCCCAGTCCTTTAATGGCGTTCGCTGTCGGCGCGGGGCGTATCATGTGTATTCCGTTGATGTAACTTGCATATTTCTTGAGTCACTCACCTCACGGTCTATCCAAAGTCCATGGTTCAGGGTGCCGCCTCGACAACAGCCGCAGATTCAGGGCCGCTCAAAGGGCTTCAGATGACCGTCGTTCACACCGAAACCGTCTGTCAAATCGCCGCGATCCTGGCTGTCGCAACCTCCCTGACCGCGCTGGCGAACCCGAGCTGTGCATTCTCCGCTGAAACGACAGTCCACAGGCGACGCATTCCGCCGCTGCAGCTCCGAATCCCGGACATCGGCCGGATCACCGCTTGCATGCTCAAAAACCGCGCCAGCCTTAGCTCGGGCTGTCGCATCGAGCTCGACAAAGGGCTCGTTGCAAAATCCCACAGGGTCGCCGCGCAGTAAACTGCCGGATTCGGCGGACGCCATCTGTAGTTGATCCTCCTCTTGCTCGCTTGTAGTTAGAAGGAGTGATCACGAAGCCCGTGCATGGGCGACGTCGCTCAGCCGAATTTCAGGGGATTGTCGAATGGCAGGTATCGATCCCGGCACGCCTGCAAATCCGGCAGGGTCTGATGCAGACGATCATGCCTATGCGGCTGTGATGGCGCGGGCGCGAGCGCTGGCGCCGGATCTGCGTGACCGGGCTGCCAGGACCGAGGAGTTGCGGCGCTTGCCGCCGGAGACGGAGGAGGAATTCCACGAGGCCGGATTGTTCAGAATCCTGCAGCCGAAGCGGGTCGGCGGCTCTGAATTCGACTATGTAGCGCTCGTCGACTGCGCCGAGGCGATTGCCATGGCCGACGCATCCGCGGCCTGGACGCTGGCCAACCTTGCGAGCCATCACTGGATGCTCGGCATGTTCGACAGCCGCGCGCAGGATGCCGTTTGGACCAAGGATGCGAGCGCGTTGATCGCGTCGTCCTTCGTGTTTCCTTCCGGCCGTGCCAGGAAAGTCGAGGGCGGCTACCGCCTGCAGGGCCACTGGCCGTTTTCATCCGGAGTGGATTGCTGTGCGTGGAACATGCTGGCGGGGATCGTTTTATCAGATGATGAAGCCGACGGCATTGAGTACAGGATTTTTCTGATTCCCCGCGAAGACTATCGGATCATCGACATGTGGAACGCCGCCGGCCTGAAGGGAACGGGCTCGAACGACGTTGCTGTCGACGATGTCTTCGTCAAAGGTTGGATGACGCTGTCGGTCGAGGACATCGCCGGTGGTCCGTCGCCCGGAAGTGCCGTCAATGCGAACCCGCTTTATGCCCTGCCGGTTTTTGCGCTGTTTCCGTTCGTGCTGTCCGGGGTGGCGCTTGGTAACGCCCAGGGCTGCCTCGAAGACTACATCGAGGTCGCACGGCACCGCGCAACCACCTATAGTCGCGCCATGCTAGGCGATCTTCAGTCCACACAGATCAAGATTGCCGAAGCATCTGCGAAGATCGACGCCGCTCGTCTGATCATGCGTTCGGTCTGCATCCGAGCGATGTCTGATGCGCGGCGCGGGCTTGTCCCCGACATGGTGGTAAAAACCGGATGGCGGCGCGATGGCGCTTATGCTGTGACTCTGTGCACCGAGGCGGTTTCGTTGCTGTTTGCGTCGAGCGGCGCGCGCGGGTTGTTCGCCGGCGCTCCGCTGCAGCGCCAGTTCCGCGATGCGAACGCGATCAATTCCCATATCGCATTTAACTTCGATGCTGCGGGCACGGATTACGGCCGGGTCGCCCTCGGGCTGCCGTCGCAGAATCTGACGTTGTGAGGCGTCTGATGGCCGACGGTCCTGAACTTCCCGATACGCCGGATCCGGCCCGTGAGCTGGCGAGTGGGGAGTCAGCTCTTGATCCGCGCGACTTCCGCAACGCGCTCGGGACCTATGCAACGGGAGTCACCATCATCACGGCTGCCGACGAAGAAGGAAAACCGCACGGGTTGACGTGCAACTCGTTCGCGTCAGTCTCGCTGAATCCGCCGCTGGTGCTTTGGAGTCTGGTGATCTATTCACGGAACATGAGGGTATTCCAGAATGCGAGCCACTTCGCGGTCAATGTTCTCGGAACTTCCCAGCATGGGCTTGCGGATAAATTTGCGCAGCCGTCAAGCCGCAAGTTCGAGGGGGCCGACTGGAAGCCAGGTCTCGGCGGCGCTCCGCTTCTGGCGGACAGCGTTGCGAACTTTGAATGCCGAACCGTCGATCGTTATTACGGGGGGGATCACGTCATCTTCCTCGGCGCCGTAGAAGCCTATAGCTACAACCGGGATGAAGCGCTGTTGTTTTCCCGCGGAAAGTATGGCCGCTTCGTCGGCGGATGATGGTTTGATTTATCCATCAACGTCTCAAGCCGGCATGGGATCACATGCCGCGACGTCAGAGGCGAAGACGATCGAAATTCGTTGCGGCAGCGATTCGGTTTCACTTCCCTCGTCCCTCGCGTGAATCCGCCGTGCGGATCTCACTTTTTCAATGCTGAAATATTTGAGAATGCGATGGCCGATTCGATTCTAGTCGTTGGAATACCCCTCGATTTCATTTTCTTTGCGTGTCTTCTTCTCGGCATTGCGGTGTTTCACCGTCATACGCTTCTTATAGCCTTGATCGGTCTTGCAGTGATCGTCGGTTACAAGATGGGTTTTACCGGATTCAAGTTTGGCACGGGAGTGGCCGGCCTTGTCAATCACATGACCCACGAGTGGGTCATGTTGGCCAACTTGTTCCTGTTGCTGATGGGATTTGCCATTCTGTCGCGGCACTTCGAGGAGAGCCGGATTCCCGATGAGATGCCAGCCGTGCTGCCCGATGACTGGAAAGGCGGCGTCGTCCTTCTCATCATAGTCTTCGTTCTGTCGAGCTTTCTCGACAACATCGCGGGTGCGCTGATCGGCGGCACGGTAGCGCGCCATGTCTTTCGGGAAAAGGTTCACATCAGCTATCTGGCCGCGATCGTCGCGGCCTCCAATGCCGGCGGCGCTGGGAGTGTGGTCGGCGACACGACAACGACGATGATGTGGATTGACGGCATCAGCCCGCTCAGTGTGCTGGAGGCATATATCGGGTCCATCGTGGCGCTCGCGATCTTTGCGATTCCGGCCGCAATGCGGCAACATCGCTTTTCGCCGGTGGTGAAAAATCCGCAGAGCGGTTTGCGCGTGGACGGCGCGAGAGTTGTCATCGTTGCAGTCATCCTCATCGCCGCGCTGGCGGCGAATGTGACCGCCAATCTGAAATTCCCGGTGTTGCTCGATACGCTTCCCGTGCTCGGGCTAGCTGTCTGGTCGGCGATTTTGCTGACAGCCTTTTTGCGCGCGCCGGATTGGAAGGTCATGCCCGAAACATTCAAGGGCACGATCTTTCTTCTGGCGCTGGTGACTGCCGCCTCCATGATGCCGGTCGAGAAGCTGCCGGCGGCGTCGTGGCAGACGGCGCTCGGTCTCGGCTTTGTTTCGTCGGTGTTCGACAACATCCCGCTTACCGCGCTTGCGCTCAAGCAGGGCGGCTATGATTGGGGGTTTCTCGCCTACGCTGTCGGCTTCGGCGGCTCGATGATCTGGTTTGGCTCCTCTGCAGGCGTGGCGCTGTCGAACATGTATCCCGAGGCGAAATCGGTTGGGCTATGGGTCAGGCACGGGTGGCCCATCGCGGTCGCGTACGTTGTCGGCTTTTTCGTGATGCTGGTCGTACTTGGCTGGAATCCCGACGCGCCCCATTGAAGATGCATCGGCTCACACCTGGTTAGGTTCGCGTCGCGATATCCATAGTCATCATGCCTCGAACTATACCGCGCGGCGGAAAGATTCGGCGAACAGGCGAGTTCCGCGTGGGGCAGGGATTTGACAGGACTGGCCCGCTTAACATCTGCTACCTTCCGGCTGTATGGCCGAGAGGTCGCGGGACGTTTCCCAATCTGTTGTCGGCAGGAGACATATGATGCGAAAGCTTTTGACGGTGCTGGCGGCGCTCGCAACTCTGAGCCTGACCAATTGCGGCTACAATGCTATCCAGTCGCAGGACGAGCAGATCAAGTCCGATTGGTCCGAAGTGGTCAATCAATACCAGCGTCGTGCCGACCTGATTCCGAACCTCGTCAATTCCGTGAAGGGTTTTGCGCAACAGGAGAAAGATGTTCTGCTTGGCGTCACCAACGCGCGCGCCAAGGTGGGTAGCATCCAGGCGACGCCAGACGTGCTCAACGATCCGGCTGCGTTCCAGAAATTCCAGGCCGCCCAGGGCGAGCTTTCCAGCGCGTTGTCGCGCCTTTTGGTCGTCACCGAGAATTATCCGCAGCTCAAGTCGGATGCGCTGTTCCGCGATCTGATGGGCCAGCTCGAGGGCACTGAGAATCGCATCACTGTGGCGCGCAATCGCTACATCAAGGCGGTGCAGGACTATAACGTGACCATTCGCTCGTTCCCCACCAACCTGACCGCCATGGCGTTAGGTTACAAAACGAAGCCGAATTTCACGGTCGATAACGAAAAGGACATCTCGACCGCGCCGAAGGTCGATTTCAATCCGGCGCCGGCCGCGCCGAAGTAGCCGGCGTAGCCGGTGGCGATGATGCGTACCCTGAAGGCAGCGCTGCTGACGCTGATGCTGTGTTGGGTCGGCGCAGCGTTCGCCGATGTGGCGGTGCCGCCTTTGACCGGCCGCGTGGTCGATCAGACCGCGACGCTGGGCAGCGATCAGAAGGCGTCGCTCGAACAAGATTTGAAAGCGTTCGAGGATCGCAAGGGTAGTCAGGTCGCGGTGCTGATCGTGCCGACGACCGAGCCGGAAACGATCGAGCAATATTCGATCCGCGTTGCCGAACAATGGAAGATCGGCCGCAAGAAAGTCGATGACGGCGCGATCCTCGTCGTCGCCAAGAACGACCGCAAGCTGCGGATCGAGGTGGGTTACGGCCTCGAAGGCGCGCTGACCGACCTTACCTCGAAGCGCATCATCGACGAAGAGATCGTGCCGAAGTTCCGGAACGGCGATTTTGCCGGCGGCATTTCGGCCGGCGTCGATCGCATGTTGCGCGTGATCGACGGCGAGCCGCTACCTGCGCCAAAGCCGCAGGGACAGTACGCGAACAATTTCAGCATCGAGGATATCTTCAATCCCTTTGTCATCGTCGGCGTTCTCGTCCTCGGTGGGATCTTTCGGAGTGTCTTCGGCCGGCTGTTCGGTTCGATGGCGGTCGGAGGAATCGTCGGTTTCCTGGCCTGGCTGTTCATCGGATCGCTCGTTGTCTCCGGCATTGCCGGTGGGCTTGCTTTCATCTTCACGCTGTTCGGCGATGCGATTGTTTCAAGCGCGGGCCGGGGCGGCGGCACCTGGGTCGGAGGCGGCAGGGGAGGCGGATCGTTCTCGGGCGGCGGCGGCTTTAGCGGCGGTGGCGGCGGCTTCGGCGGCGGCGGCGCATCGGGGAGCTGGTAGGCATGGGCATCGGACGCATCGGCAAGCATCTGCTCGGGAGCCGCTGGCGGGTGCGAAAGTATTTCCCGCCGGACGTGATGGCGGTCATCGAGCGGGCTATCCGCGCCGGAGAGGCGACCCATTCGGGTCAGGTGGTGTTCGCCGTTGAAGGCGCGCTCGATGGCATCCCTTTGTTTCGCGATCAGCCGGCGCCGGCGCGGGCGCTTGATGTGTTCGCGCATCTGCGAATTTGGGATACCGCGCACAACAACGGCATTCTGATCTATCTGCTGCTTGCCGACCGCGATGTCGAGATCGTTGCCGACCGCAGCATTCACGCCAGGGTCGGCGAAGCGGTGTGGAAGACCATCTGTGCCACGATGGAGGCTGAATTCAAGCAAGGTCGTTTCGAGGCGGGGGCCGTCACGGGCATCGAAGCCATCTCGCGACAACTTGCACACCATTTCCCAAAGCAGGGGACCGGCCCGAATGAGCTTCCTGACGCGCCGGTCGTGATCTGATTTGGCGTCGCCATTGCTCTCGCCCCGACGGCGGCCGGGACGCTTGCTGACTCAGTTAAGCCGTCTTGTCGGTCGGAAAAAATCCTAAAATTTCCGCAATGGTGCCGAAGGTAACGATTCCGCAAGCAATGAAGTTACCAGATGGTCAACCTGTCATGGAGGTTTTTAACGTGAGCGACCATTCGTCTGAGCGGACCACCGGTGAGCACGGTAACGAATTCAGCGGGACAGGGGACGAGTCATCGCGCGCCGAGCCTTCGAAACTCGCGTCCGTGCCGCCGCCCGACGACGCTAAGCCAGTAGCACCTCGGATCGAGCCCACGATTGAGACAGAAGCTCCGAGGACGGAAGTCTCTCGGGTCGAACGCGACGTTGAGATGGAAGCTCCGAAGGCCGACGCTCTGCGAGAAACCGGCAAGACAATGATCGTCGCGCCGTTCCACCGCGAGGCATGGGACCGCGCGGGCCACGATCAGAATTCAACGGCAGCCGGTGGCGCGCAGACATCGAGCCGGTTCGGCAAACGGCGTTTCAACGCTATTGCAGCGATAGCGGCAGTGGCCGCAATTATTGGCGCGATCGGCGGTTCGCTCGTGACATCCGGCCTCGGACACGGCACCGCGGATCAACAGTCGTCGGCGATTGCGGACCGTACCCAGGCATTGGAAGGCACGATCGAGTGGCTCGAATCCGAAATCGCCACGTTAAAAACAGGTATCGATCGTTCGACCAAGGGCGATGTCGGCCAGTTCGCCAAGGTCAACGATCGTCTGGGCAAGATTGAGAAGGCGCATGCTGACTCGGCGGCCAGATTGACGAAACTCCAGGAGGCGCTGGACAAGCAGCATTCGGCCACAGCGCCGGCAGCACCGGCTGCGCCTGCAACCACCGCCGCAGCGAACGTGACAGGCTCGATTCCGGCTGCCGAGCCGGTGCCGCTACCGGCGCCCAAGCCGAGCATCGCGCGTTTGCCCGCAGTCCAGGGCTGGGTCTTGCACGACGTCATGGATGGCAATGCTTTGATAGAAGGCCGGAGCGGCGTCTACGAGGTTCACACCGGCGATCCGGTGCCGGGGCTCGGCCGTGTCGATGCGATCCGCAAGCAGGACGGTCGCTGGGTTGTCGTAACCAGCAGAGGTCTGATCGTAGCGCGCTGACGCGGTCTCCACGCCTAGCACTACTTTGGCAGATTTATAGATGGATCGTCTCAACAGGATTCTCGAATCACGTTTTCAATGATTCATGGGTGGTCGGCTTTTTGGAGAGCTGACCATGGTTGAGACGACGTC
>NZ_JAVDPZ010000055.1:0-17303 GCF_031453995.1 Nitrobacter vulgaris
GTCATGGGCAAACTCTGGTCTGGAACATGAGAACGTTTTACGTTCGGAACACCGACGATAACCAACGGCTCCGTATATACCTGTTTCTCTTTGCCGAATACGACGGCGAGGCCGAGGACGGTTGGTCGCGTTATCGGTGCGAACCGGAACACGAGAGGGCATTCGAGGAATACACAAGGCGCCAGCAGGTGCGCTGGGGTTGATGCTCAGGCTTACGCGGCGATATCGATTCAAAACCATTTTTTACGGTTTGCGCCGGGTCTATTTGCATGACTGGATTCGTTCTTTAAGAACGAAATAAAATTGAATCTCAGTTCCGGCTTCGCGTGCCAGGCATGCCGGTCAAGGGGCTCAGCCATGCGTGCTTCCCGATCCACCCAGCCCGGCTATATCCGGAATAGAAGGAGGTCGCGGCGCTTGGTGAGCGGATCGGCAAACGCGGTCTTGCGCCAGTTGCGGCGCGCGTGGCGGATCGCTTCGCTCAAGAAGGCTTGCGAGCTGGGGGCATCGTGCTTCGTGATCTGGGACCGGGCTTTCGGATTGGCCGCCCCTGATGGTAACCCGCGTTCCGTCGGGCCGAGTGACCACGATTCGGACACCCGCGTCAGGGTCTGTTTCAATCGAGAACATCGGATCCTTCATTGCTATCTCCAATGGCGCAGTCCCGAACGAGAGCATGAACAACGCTGATGGGACACGTCAGGCAGCGCCGTGATGAAGACTTGAACCCTGGACTCCTTTGCACAGTTCTCAAGCGCTGGCACATCGACATGCTGAACATAGCAAACCACAGGATCTGCCGACGGCCGTGGCCCATGATCAGCAACCCATAGAGCAGTCGGAACGAGATTGTCGGAACCACGAAAAGGTCCATCGCCGCGATACCGTCAGCATGGTTGCGAAGAAACGTCTTCCAACCCTGCGACGGAGGCACCCTCCTCCGCGCCATATACTTGGCCACACTGGTCTGGCCGATCTCGATGCCCAGCTTGAGAAGCTCGCCATGGATTCGTGGCGCTCCCCACAACGGGTTGGCGAGGCTCATCTGGAGGATCAACCGGCGAATTTCTAACGGCACAGCCGGTCGACCGCAGCGATGCCTCGATTTCCAGCCAATCTGAAACCGGCACGATGCCAACGGATCACAGTGTCGGTCGGACGATCGCCAGTGCATCATACATCTTGGGAAACAGCCGGCAGACACCTCCCAATATCAGTCGGTTCAACTGAGATGAAGGGAGGTCTCCTGGGACGAGTTCGCCGCAGCACATTGATTTGTTGCCTCAAGACCAGAATTTCTGCCTCAAGCGCAACTCGCGACCGCAGCAGGTCGATCACCATTCCAAAGATCAGTCTGCACAAATCCAACATCGAGCACCAGCATCGCGCGATTCTTGATCAACCGCCAGCCGGATGGGGTTTGCGACAGGGACAGGTGTGCAGATGAGGCACGGGTAGATTGATTGCAACTCGTTGGGGCACAGGAATCCTATGGTTATATTGCATTTGGGTGATCTGATAGATCGCCCAGCCTGAGCGGCTAGACCGGAACGGTCTTCCAATTCGTCGGAGTGAACAAACAAAAAGAGCCCGCCGAAGCGAGCTCTTTGATGGAGTATAGATTCCTAAGGCAGACTATTTTCTTGTCGAACCGGAGTCTGACGATGAGTTCGGAGACGTGCTCTGGTTCGCGTCCGTCGACGAGCTTCCGCTCTGCGACGGCGGGTTTGCCGGGCCCTTCGTTTCCGACCGGTTGGGCATGCTCTGTCCCGTTGTCGAAGACCTCGGATTCTGCGCCCGGCCAGAATCCTGGTGTGGTGACTGACCAGTCGCGTTTTGCTGGCTCACCGGCTGCCCCGTCTGACCACTGCGCGCCTGCCCCGTTGTGGTCTGGCTGTCAGTTGAGGTCTGAGCGTCAGTCGACGAAGATTGCGACTGAATGCTCTCGGTTGCCTGCTGGCTCAGCCGATTGGACACGCCAAGCGACGACACCGTGCGCATGTCGATACTGCCGGTGACAGCAATACCTTGTTGCCGCTGGTATACTGTGATGGCTTCGCGGGTCGCCGGACCCCAGACGCCGTCGGCATCTCCCTGCAGCAAACCACAATCGATCAACACGCGTTGGATGACGCGGACGTCGTCGGTTGGCAGATCAACTGCGGCGCCAGACCCGCCGCCACCACCACCGCCGGCGTAGCGCGCACGCGGACCGGCGGGAATGACATCAACGATTCGGCGATCGCGACCGACAATTACGACCTCGTCTTCCACAACGAAGAAGCTATCGCCGCGATAGGCAGGAAACACGTCAATCAGCGCTGGATAGGCCGAGACCGAGGCGACGGTCACGTTCGACGGAACCGCGATACCAGAGCGAACCTGGAAATTGATCGAGTTCGCATTAACACGCGGGGCGTTGTTGGCCTGTACCACCGATTGCTGCAGTGTCGTCTGCTGTTGCGCCGTCACGCTCTTTCCGCTTTTGGTCTGAATGCCAGCGTTGGTCTGGTCCTGGTTCTGACCTTGCGTGTTGGTCTCGTTCCGCGCCGCGTTCTGATTGCCGGAGCTTGAGTTTCGGTCCTGGGGGCTCTGCCCCTGCATGCCGGAAGATCCGCTTTGCTGGTATTAGACTTGTTGTCAGCCTTGCTCTTATCATGCGTGCGATCTTCCGACTGCCTTGCATCGTCGCGCTCAGGCTTGCTCTGACCGACCGTCTGACCTTTGTCCCTTCCGTCGCGCTGCAGCGCCCGGTCCTTGCTCGTGTCGCGCTGCTCTTTGTTCGACTCCTCCGAACGGCGCGCATTGTCGCGGTCGGTGTCACGTTCTGAGCGCTCCTGGCCAACCGTCTGGCCCTTACTACGTTCGCGCTCGCCGTCGGCACGGCTGCGCTCGTGCATGCGAGAGTCCTCGCGCTGCGCGCGGCTGGATTCGCTGCCGCGTGAGGAGGAGCCTTCAGTCCGGCCACTCTCACGCGAAACGCCGCTGTCCGTTCCACTTCTGGAATAACTACCTGCCGACGTTCCTCTTTCGCCCGTATCGCCGCTCATGCTTTGCGCGGAAGCAAGGCTCACGCTGGTAAGCAACGCTGCCGTTGTGACTAGAAATCTGCTGCTCTTCATTCTCATGATTCAAATTCCTCCTCATTTGCTCGCTTGCTTTCATTCGGATCGAAGCTGGAAAGTCGAGCCACTTTGGCAAGCGAGGGCTCGTCTTGAGCAACTTGGCGAGGATGCTATCGTTCCTACTATCGATAGGATCGTTCAAATTCGGTAATAAGGGCGATAAAGCCTGACGTATTAGCCAGGGCACGAGCGGTGGTCACCATTCGCAACACGTCGTCGTCGCAATAGCGGCGGTGGCTTCGAGCCTCTGAACCGCTACGTGGTGGCATTAGGTGTGTTCGTCTATTCAAAAATCCCGGCGGTGGCGGGGACCAACTTTAGCTAAACTAGAAAAAGCCCGCATCGCTGCGGGCTTTTTACCTTACCAACCGTACCCGCCTCCGCCGAAGCCGAACGTTACGCTGGGACCACCATAACCATATCCACCGCCGTAATAGGGCCGACCATAGCCGCCGCCATAATACTGCGGACCGTAGCCGTAGCTTCTATAATGCGGACGGTAATAGTGACCATAGTGCCGACCATGAGAGTGGCCGTAGTGCCGTTCGTGAGAGTGACCATAGTGCCGATGTCGAGAACCAACGGTTGATAGTTGGGCTACCTGGGTTAGGTCCTTTGATCCTATTGTTTCGTTCGCCGCGTTTGCAGCGGAAACACTTACCAGTGCAGCCACGCCCACTACCGTTACTACAAGCAACTTTTTCATAAGCACTCCTTTACGTGTGGAGTGCTAATCAATACGGACGTCCTGCGTTCCGACGTGCGACCTTAAATTTCCGCTAAGTAACTGAACAAACGTTCATAGTGAGGCGTGCTCGGCGCTTCGCAGATCGTCACAGATGACGAGACATTCTATTCTACATAGAAGCGAGCGTGGATGGCGAAGTGAGAGGCGAAGATAACGCTCGCTTGCGCTCCCGCCTTCCTCGAACGGAAAGGAGCGCGCGCCCATGCAAACACGGAGTCGTTTCAAATAAAAGCTGACTTTCGTCGAACGTCACAATGAAGCCGAGCGGGTCCGCATGGAGGCCGAAACGCTTCCGCCAGGCGCTGAGAGGGACGAACGAGAGTAAGGTAAGGCGCACCAAGCCGAAGCAGCCGCACACATGGAGCGTTGGCTGCGCTCTCCTGAGCTTCAGTCACCAAAATAGATGGAATCATTTTGAAAACAAAAAGGCCCGCCGGATGGGTGTCACAGCGGGCCAATTCGGGTCCAGGATCGGATTGCGGCTCTCGATCCCGTTCCGGGCGATTCAATGCGAGACGCCGGGAGTGCGTTCCGAACCGCGTCGCCTTTAGTCCTCTTTCTTCGAAGCAATTTCGCCGGCCTCACGCGCCAACCGCTCGGCCTTTAGACGCTCGCGGTTCTTGGCAAATTCCGCTGCCGCCTTTGCGTTCTCAGCCGTCGCCATTCTGGCCTCGGCTTCCCGGTTCTCTTTACGAGCTTCCTTCTGCTCTTTCGTAAGTGGCTTTAGTCGTTCGAACTTGTCGGGCGCGTTCATTTCAATTGCTCTTCTTTCGGGGTAGATCATCGCCGTCGCCATCGCCCGCTGCGCGAAGGTCATATGTCTCCGATTGACGTTGACCGAGAGGATGTAGGCCTTCTGATCCTAGCCGTTGATCTTCTGAAACTTCGGTTCAAACCCGAATTGTTTACAGGATTCCGTAAACTTTCCGGACTTCCGCGCGTTGGGTCGGGAGGTTTGAAGGAACAATATGAAACGGCCCGCGAAATCTGCCGCAGAACTGGAAGCTCTCATTCGTGTTGAGATAGAAGAAGTCTGCGCCTGGCCGACCGGTATGGCGATCACGGTTCAGCCGGATGGCGAGACCTGGAAGGCGACTACCATGCAAGATGGTGGGGAACCCGACGAGGGACCTATCAACATCCTTGAGGCTGTCGTGAATCGGCTTCGTGCAGAATTCGACTTGGCAATCTGATGCGATGTGTTCCGAACGAGCCGACAAAAAGATCCATGACCGCGTGAACGGCATGAAATCGTGCTGCGGAAGCTTTTCTGTTGCAACCGCCGAACCGCCATTGCCTTGGCGAGAATTCGAATGCCGCCGCGAAGGCATCGCTGAGAGCCTGTATTACAACTGGTCGAAGGAGTTCCTGGAAGCCGGCAAGAAGCGGCTTGCCGGCGATACGGCGCGGGCGGCCACCAGCGACGAGGTGAAAGTGCTGCGCAAGGAGGCGCGCGATCTCAAGGAGGTCGTCGCCGAACAGGCGCCAGAGCTGCGGCTGCTTTAAAAAAGCATGATCGCGGATGGGGGCGGCGGCGAATGAGATATCCCGCATCCGAGACGCTGGAGATCTGGCTGGTCGAGCAGTCGCGCCTGTCGGCGCAGCGCACGCTGCAAAAACTTGGTATTCCACGGTCGACCTTCAATCGCTGGTATGATCGCTTCCTCACTGGCGGTATCGACGCGCTGGAGGATCGCAGGCCCCGGCCGAACCGGGTTTGGAACCGCATTCCCGAGGAGACGCGAGATCAGATCATCGAGCTGGCGCTAAATGAGCCGGAGCTATCGCCTCGGGAGTTGGCGGTCACCTTCACCGACACCAAGGGCTACTTCGTGTCGGAATCTATCGCCTGCTCAAGGCCCGACCTGATCACCAGCCCGGCCTTCATCGTCATCAAGGCCGCCGACGAGTTCCACGACAAGACGACAGCGCCGAACCAGCTCTGGCAGACCGATTTGACCTATCTCAAGGTCAGCGGATGGGGATGGTTCGACCTGTCGACCGTGCTCGACGACTTCTCTCGCTACATCATCGTGTGGAAGCTGTGCACCACGATGAAGGCGGAAGACGCCACCGACACGCTAACCATGGCGTTGCAGGCATCCGGCTGCGACAGCGCCAGAGTCGTGCAGCGGCCGCGGCTGCTGTCCGGCGCTTGGCAACTGCTGGGCCTTCGCGTAAGCCCGCAGGGCCTTCTTCGCATTCTCTCCGAACGGTTAGGAGTACCGTTCGTTACTACGGTGCACGGACGTCTGGACCTTCCAGGGTTGCCTGACGTGGCCCGGGAGTTTTCGAGCGCGAGCTTTGTCGCAATTTCCGACACCCAGCGCCAGCAGCTTCCGGATGCGAAATGGATCGCTACGATTCAGCACGGCTTACCGTCGTGCCTATTTCGTCCTTCCTACGAACCAGGATCATATCTGGCTATCTGGCGTTCTTAGGGCGCCTGACAGCGGAGAAAGGTCCGTTGGATGCGATCCGTATCGCCCAGGCTTGCGAAATGCCACTGCGAATTGCCGCCAAGATTCCTAGGGCTGAGACCGCTTTTTGCACGCCTCTCTCACTGCGCTTGCGACACGGAGAGAAATTGTCGTGCTTGCCCGGCTGGAACGGCTCGTAGACGATCCTCGCCTGGAACGCGCCATTTGCACAATCGCTGCGAGATGCTGCGCTGAGTGATCTAGCGTCGGGCGATCGCGGGATGTCAAGCCGCCGGATGACGAGGCCGAGACCGCGGAATTTGATATCCGACATTGTGACCCTGCTCCAACGTCGGACGATTCCCGCGTTGCCCCAGTTACCCGGGTCCGTATTTTTTTGGAAAGATCGCGCAGGGATGCGAAATTCTGGCCGCTTGCGCCCCTAACCGGGCGGAGAAGGAGGGTAAATGACCTTTCCCAGCTCCGTCTTCAGCGCGCCGGGCGTCGGCGTTGCGTGGTCAGTATTTCCGATTGCCATCAGGTGATCGACGGGGGAGCCGTTCAACAGCAGATAGTCGGTAATGATCCGCCGGTGGCAGCGCCACCATACGGCCTCCGAACACATCAACGCCAGCCGATGGCTTTTTCCGATCGCGATCAGTTCTTCGAACGCGGCCGCAAACGCATCGCCTAATGCATAATCGGCATAGTTATGAAAGCTCTGCACCCGCCACATCGCATTGAGCTTTTCATCGACTTGCGGCTGCTTCCGCCGGCGTCCTCCCAAATCTGGAAAGTGTCGATAGCCGATCTGCACCTGGGCGAGGGAGTCTGGCAAGCAATCGATGTTGAAAACAGGATTCGAACGCGAGCGCGGAAACGATCGAACGTCAATGAGAATGCGAACCCTCGCGCCCCGAAGCATTGTGAGAAATTCGTCGAGGCTACGGTTGGAATGACCGATGGTTGTGAATCCGCCCGCCATTACTTAATCTTCGAGAGCGCGCCTCTTTTGTGGGCCGCGACGTGATCCGTTTTATCGCTCTTGATTTCATATTGGGGATCGTCTTTCGACGCGCGATGCCGATGACCTTTGTAGGTAAAGTCCCCGTGGTGGACCTTGATAATCTTTCCGGTCACCCGGCCCGCTTCAGAACTCCAGCTGACGTGATCGCCTACAGAAAATTTAGACATAGTGCCTCCATCTTAAGGGCAAACGGTCTCGTTGAACGAATTGTTCCTTGCAATGCGAGCCTTTCCTCCTGACCAATTTCTGGCAGACCACGGCGTGCTCGGCTCGTGTATCCTGTGTTCACGGCAATCGGCGACGGAGCGTAGCGCAGTCTGGCAGCGCGAAAGTTTCCTTCATCACAGGTTCAAATCATGCTGCCCCGCGCAATCGCATATGATCGACCTTTAATATCAGTGCACATTGGGCCTAGTTGGAATCCCAAGCGTCCGCTATGCGCAGCAGATGCGCCGCGCGAGCTTCCACCACGCCGCGAACGGTAGCATCAATTTTGTGTTCCCCCTGATTTTTCAATAGCTCCCATGTGAGATCGTGACGAAGTGAGGGACGGACAGCGCTACAGCGCCTCCGCCAGCTTCACGTCCGACGGGTCGTACCAGATCGACAGCAGCGGCGTCTTGAAGATTGCCAGCGGCAGCCAGGCGAGTTCGCCCTGGCGGCCGAATAACCAGGATCGAAAAGAGCCGTGACCGACTGCCAATCGATCAGCTTTCCGATTTCATCGAGCGATGAGGCAGTGCGCCTACGATCAGCGAAATCGAATCGCGCTTGACTTCTCGCCTGATGCGCGACGTCCCGCTCTTTTCTTCGAAAAGCTCATAGAGTCATGAATTGCCGGCCGCACGCACACACTAGCTGACAGAAGCCGACTTGGCGTCGGCAGGCGGGGGTTCGCTTGCGATCTTCTTCATTTAGCCGTGGGTGGCATGGGCGTCGGACGGCGACAGCGTTTCTCGACCGAGCCCTGGCCGCGACTTATCTGTGCCGAGTGGAGGCTCGGCAGGAGCGCCGAGAGCCGGACGCTCTTCCCACTGGCCATTGTTGAAGACAAAAGGCTTGTAGCCTTGGGTGGGGTCGATGACGATGGCGCGAATCCACCCGCCGAGCACCAAGCTCTTGACCTTGACCACGCGCTGCAGCGCACGGCCGGCAAAGTCCAGCGGCGCCTCAATCAGCGCAATCAGGCGCATCGGCTCGTGGTAAGGGCGCCCCTCGCGCATCACCGTCTGCATTGGCAGGCCGGTTCGCAGATCGCTCAGGTTACCGGTCATCACGCCGAAGCGGCCGGACACGTTGTGGTAGACCTTGCTGCCGCTGCCCAGACGAGAATTGTTCACGGTGGAGAAGAAATATTCTAGATTGATCCACTGGCCCACAACCACCGGCCCCGCCAGTAGGTTTTCCAGCAAGCGCCCCTTAGGGTCGCAGCGCCAGTCGTAGGACAGCAGGAAAGGACGCCCTTGCAAATCGGCCGCTTGCGTGAGGCTGCGCCGGCCGACGATGCCGTATACGTTCCCCGACAGCCCCCACTCCGGCCGGACCTGCGCCCAGTCCACCGCGAGGCGTTTTGCCGAACGCAAGGCTTGCGCTGGCTGAATCTCCTTCGCCTCCGTTGACAGCTTAGACATGCGCTCGGCCGCCGTCAGGCGTGAGGCCGCTCGCAGGCTGTTGCGCAAGCGATCCAGATACACCAGATGGCGCGGCGGCAGCAGGTCGAGGTCGAACAACTCGATGGCATCTGTGGTGGTGACGTGCAGCGCGGGCAGGAACGAGGTGTCTTCCGGGATGGTGATGCCCATGGCCGCCAGCCGTTCGCGCACTGCGGGCTTGTTGGCCATCTGCGCGAACACCCGGGCATTAACCAGGCCGCTGGCGCCACCGCAGGCGCCGCAGTCCAGCGCCGACTCGTAGGGGTTGTTCTCGGTTTTCCCACTGTGGCCGACGATGAGAACGAAGCGCGAGAAGGTATGGGTCAGCCCAATCATCGTCAGGGCCGTGTGCACATAGTTAACCTGCTCTTCGAGCGAGTAACCTATGCGTCCCAGTCGCACGAGCTGGTGATTGGCGTGTTTGGCAGCAATACCATAGATCTCGCGCAGCTTGTCGATGAACTCGGCCTCCTGCGTCTGGGGCACGCGGAACTCCGTGCACAGCCGCGTCGGCCCATTTCTGTGTCGCAGCGCGGTTTCACGCAGTTCGCGGATCACGTCGGCATCCACACGCTCGCGCTCGATTTTCAGTTCGTCATGCAGCGCCTTGACGATCATCGCTCGTTGCAGCGTGCGAATGATGGAGTCGGCCTGCTCGCGGGTGAGCTTGTCCACCAACAGGCGGGTGACCGGCTTTTCGGTATCGATACGGCTGCGCCAGCGGCTGTAGGCCAGCGGCGCCAAGGTTTTGCCGAACAGGTCCAACCCGAACAGCATACCCACCGCCTCCACCGTGACGTAAGGCGAGAGCACCGATTTCTTGAGATCGTGCAGCGCATGGCCGAGGATGCTGTGGAAATCCTCGTTATTGGGATCTAGTGCGGCGGGCAGCTCCAGCACCAGGTTCTTGGGCGTGATCACGGCCGGACAATAGTGACGCTCGCTGCCCTTACCGTAGCCGAGGAAGCCCACGGGCACACCGAAGAATCCGGCGATGCCGAAGGTCTGATAATCGCCCACGCGCTCCAGGTGGCGGCGGATAGGCTCGGCGCGCACGTCGATGCAGAACCAAGCCTGCGCGAAGGGCCGCTTGTCCGATGGCGATTCCTGCGGCACCTGCACCTGCGTAAGCAGCCGGTCGATGGACTGCGCCTCCATCGCCAGGGTCCACACCATACCTTCCTGCTGCGCGAACTCCCGCAAGCCGTGCAACAGACCCGCGACCTCCTCCGGCGTCAGCGCATCGAGCACCGCGGTAGCATTCGCCGCGGTGGCCAGTTCACGCAACGCGACGGCTTGTTCCTGCCCAAGTTGAGCATGCCACAACGGCCAGTAGCGTTGCAGGAGATCATGGCAGCGGGTGCCGTTGCCGCGCGACAGGGTGTCGTCGATACGCTGCGCCCAATCGGGCAACACCTCGCCACTGTGTAGCGCATAGCGCAGTACGCTTTCCGCGCCGCGTTCTCGCAACACGCTATTGAGCTGGTCACGCCGGACCGGCGTGCCGCGACTGCGCGCGCTCTCCTGCAGCAACGCCAAGCCCATTACGAGCCGGATCGCCAGCAGATCGACGATGTCGGCGGGGTACTGCTGCGTCCAATAGTAGTGCTTGGCCGACGCGCGCCAACGCACAAAGCCGGTCCAGCCATGTAACCGGGTGAGCACGCGCGTGAAGTAGATCGGCCAAGTATCGGCGCTGATGCCCATCTCCTCCATGACGTACACGACCGCGCTCTCGGCGTCCTGCACCAGATCGACGATGTGTCGCACATGCAGCCCGCGCAGGAACATACGCGCACTCCGCCGTGTGAGTTCTCTCCAGGCGACGAACAGGCCGCGTTCGCGCCCGGGCATACGCCAGGCAGATTGGTCTTCGTCGAAAAAATCCAGGCAGTTTTTAATCACCAGCTCGTCGAGTTCGTCGGCCAGGCCGGTGCCCCACAATGCGTCGACCGCCTCTGGCAATGTGCGCGCGTGCAGCCGCTGCTCAAGATCCGGCAGCAACGCCGCAACGTCGACATCCTCCGCGGAAGACGGCCGGCCCTGCAGCGCGGCGTGGACGTCCTTCGCCCGCACGCCCGGCACCACCACTTCGCGGTCATGCGGCAACTGCATCATCGCGTGCACCCAGCGAGGCCAGTCGATGCCCGGCACGGAAAGCAGATCCTGCGATCGTCGTCCGATTTCCTCCGTGAGGGTATCCTGCCGTATTTTGCCCTCGCGCTGCCACTGCTGGTAGTTACTGCGGGGCAAGAACATCCGACCCCTGAATAGTTCAGCCGCGCGGCGCACCGCCTGCTCGAACGGCATACTCTCCAGCCCGCGCAGCGGATTGCGGCTGATGAAGTTGCGTATCGGCCAGAAAAACGGCAGCGTCTCACTTGCTATGTAAGCTGTGGAACGCACCCGCAGACGCCGACCGAGGTTCAATGCATCCACCATGACCACCCTCCGATCGAACCAAAAGCAGCGGCAACGCTGGCAAGCGCTGCGCGGGCTAAGCACCACAAGACGGTAGGAAACTCGTCGGCCGAAGTGGCAAATCGTTAGTCGGTTACCGCTGGCGCGCGCTTAGCCGTGATATCTTAGGGAGCGCACTGAGTAAGAAAAATTCGATCTGCTTATCCCAAGCCAAAGGTACGCTGATGTAAAGCAGTTGACGCCCGTCTCTCTACCTCGAGCAACGGTGGTCCTTCAACTCAGAGAGCCGCCTAAGTTCGGCTTCGCTTTTCAGCCGGTCATTAACGGCGCTGAACAAGCCTGACAGTTCCTTGCTGCCGAGAGACACGGCGGGCGACCTGCGAGACGTGCTTATACGGGCAGCTTTCGAGCGGTACGCTTCCGTCCTGGTTCGCAGCGAATTCGATACCTCCTAGATCGAAGAAGATCCTGGGCGTGATGGACGGCGATCACCCCGTCTATCGCGTCGGACAGGGCGACTACCGAATCCATATTCCGACCTCCCCGTTGATCTTGGACATTGGGTATCGAAGAGACGTGTATTGATTTAAGGACCAAAAGGAAGAATGCGGCCGCCGAATTTTGAATGAGCAGCGCAGAAGTTGATCGCATCATGTCAAGCGCAATCAGAGGCGGCCAATCTCAGCGGGAGACTTAACAAGGCTGCTTCAAAGAAGAAGGCCAGTAACAGGAATTTTGCCGCTCACGTAAGCGCAAAATGATCATTGATCTATGGCCGTGATTGAACGAGGGATTATCGCATCTGTTCTCGTTCAAGTAATGCTCCGGCTGCTGCCCTGGAAGCGATTGTGTGAACCCTTTAAACCGAGGAAACTTTATGTACCGTAAGATTTTGATTCCTGCAGATGGCTCGGAACTGGCGAATAAAGGCGTCGCACATGGGTTATCTCTTGCGCGCGCGGTGGGCGCTAAGGTTCTTGTTCTTACCGTTGAAGCGTTCAACCCATATGATGCGTCGGATTCACGCATGAAAGAGGCGCGGAAACACGCCACTTCAATTTTGAATGGTATAGCTAATGAGGCGAAGGCCGCAGGTGTGGAGTGCGAGACGCTTCACCTCATTCAGTTTGACCCTGACGTAGCCATCGTGACCACTGCAAATGAGAGAAGCTGCGACTTATTGTGATAGCTTCACATGGTCGAACCGGCATCGTAGCGGCACTTCTCGGAAGCGTGACTGCGAGTGTAGTTGCGCATGCGTCTATTCCTGTGCTGGTATGTCACTGACATCCATCGCTCATGCAGTGTTGAGTAAGGAAGTATAATTCATATCTTAGAGTAGGTAGATGGCGCCATCTGCACTGGCCACGCTCGATGAACTGGGTTCGCTTACCGTTGCAGCGCAAGTGTCAGCGACATACGTTGTGTTGGCGCTGGTGCAGGATGCGGCATCCAATGGCACTTTCCTAGCGTGGAGCTGGCGCCGCTCCGCGACGGCCTCGCCTTGTGTTTCTGTCGGACATTAGAATTCCTCCTTAATATCCAACAGCCAAATTTAGAAAGGACCATTTTTCAAGTAACAGACCAGTAACCTGGCCTTGAAAGTGGTCTAACGTGTTCGGCGATGCCAGATGACCACTTCCTTTGTCGATTTTTGAGGTCAGTCAGCGGCGGGCGTGTGAAGTGATCGGGACTGATCGATCCTCGGTGCGTTGTCTCGGCCTTCGGCCTGACGACGCGACCATTCGCGTCCGACTGCGTGAGTTGGCGTCGGTACGGCCGCGCTTTGGCTATCGCCCTCTGCTTCTCTTGATCCGCAGCGAAGGCGTGCTGATCACCCACAAGAGGCTGAGGCGGCTGTATACCGAGGGAGCGGCTGCAAGTCCGCCGGCGAGTTGAACGTAAAAGAGCTCTGGGAACACGGGCTCCGATGGCGTTGCCACAGGGACCGAACCAACGCTGGTCGCTTGATTTCGTCAGCGACACACTGACAGCCGGCGCTTTCGTATCCTAGCTGTGGTGGATGACTTCACCGGGAATTCATCGCATTGGTCGCCGATACGTCGTTGTCGAGGACCCGGGAGGGTCGTGAACTCGATGCCGTGATCGCTCGACGAGGCTGCTCGACGATGATCGTCAGTGACCACGGGACCGAGCTCACCAGGACGGAACGCTGCTCTGTGTCGAGGGCTCCGCGCCCGTCCCGTTGCACCACCGAGCCACGCAGGCTCAAATGACCACTGAGCCTAGGCTAGCTCTTTAGAAAGGAGCGGCAATCGGCCATCTGTAAGCGTATATCGCGCGCAAGGCGATTTCGTAGGCGGAGCGGTTTCCTGGCACCCCTGTGCAGCCCTGGCCCGGCAAATGTGTCGTTGCATTGACCACCAGCACCTGCAATGGCAGTAGTCCGCTCGCGCTGCAATGCCTTCGAATGATACCCAGAAAATGGTGGGCGCTTCGCCAATGCACGCCGATCTCGTCGCAGATCTCCCTATAAGTGTATGGCGGCTGGCCGTTGACGGCCCGGCCGGCAAGGAGAGGCCATGCCTCCCTTGCCCGCCCAAAATGGTCAATGCGCATGGCTTCTCTACGTCTGTGTCAAATGATGCTGCTTATAAACGTCGACGCGGCTCCTTGCGAAGCGCCGACGCCTCGGCTCCAGAAGTAAACCTAATTAGCTGTGCGAGCGCTTATTCTCCCTCCACCTTCGCGGCGATCTGCAGCACTGCGAACGCTACCTAAGGCGAACATCTGGAGCCGTAAGCAGGACTTGAACGCCAGCAGCTTGCGCGGGCTGCCGCCCGACAAAGCGGCAACCTCGAGGTTGAGCGCCCTGATGTCCAACGCCTCACTTGTGGTTGGCTGCAGACATAAGTAGGAAACCGCGATGTTATAGAAGGTCAGAACGACAGTGATCAGCAAAAACCCGCCGGGAAATCCCGGCGGGTATCAAGGATCAGTGCTTAGCCTGGATGTACCACGAACTCGTTATTGGAGGGGTGGAGCGTGGCATATCGAGCGTTCAAGTCAAAGATAGTCTCCACACCATGCTTCGGACGGCCTTTCAACCGGTTCTCACTGATGTCGGAGCTATACGCGCCTCGATCGGCATCGTATGTTAGCACGTTCCAAGGCACGATGTAGTGAGCGTCGCCGATGCCAAAGAATCCGCCGATACCCAGTACGGCATGGGCAATCTTTCCCTTCTTCTCGTCAACCAACACGTGCTTGATCGAGCCGATCTTCTTCCCCTCGGCCCCATAGACAGCCTTTCCAGACAGTTTCCTACTAGGACGCAGATGCGAAGTTTTTCTTTTCACAGCCATAGCTTCTCCTTTCCTGGTTAAACGACCTGCGCACGCATTGTCCCGCCGAATTGCGGTGCGCGACGCGAGTCAGAACTTCGGGGCTAATTTGAGCGACGCGGGCATGACCCCGCCGATGAGTGCCCGCTATCTCTAGCGGGGCTGGGCGACAGTCAATACATCCGTGATCTGTCGCATCGGGTGGTGAAAGGCGACATACGCATTATGGAACTCGGTCATCCGCAACCAATCCACCTTCGCACTCGAAGCGCGCGATTTCCGCGGCCTCCATATTGTTGAATTTCAAGCGCACTCCATAACCAGACCCGTTTTCCGGGATGAAAACCGCTCCGAGTTTTTCCAGGGTGTCTTGTATTGCCTGGATTTCGGTGCGCTTCGGCGATCCGGAGACATTCTCGAACCGCTCGATGGCGTCCACGCTGACTTCCGAGCGTCGCGCCAGCATCGGCCTCGAAAGTTCAACAAGTGCGCGAGCAGCACGGCACTGTGAACCCGTAATCACGATCAATCTCCTAATATCTCATTTGCGGCTTTCGCGCAGCGTCGGACGTAAAGGTTCTCCCAAGGCCATCTGGATTGCAGAGCCAAATGAAGGCCGCCCAAGCAAGCAGCAAACAACCAGTACTTATCAGCATCATCTGCATACCTCGCGCAATCTTACGCCGCGCTGGCACTGATCCGGGCCAGCGAGCTACGTTTCTGGAAACGGGAGAGTCTTGCTCTTGCCTTCGCAAGCGAAGGAGCGGCCACGTCAACCTGGAAATCTTATCGCTAGAGCATGTTTTCTATCTAGGGACAGGAGCGCAAAATTCAACTGAATGCGACAAAGTGTGCAGGTAGTAAAGATGCTTCCGGACTGGCAGAGCTCACTCATACCCAGCTGACGACAGCTCAAACCTGGCGGTAAACTTAGGACTTCACAACATGGAGATGGACCTTGCCCATTGATCATGTCGTGCGGGCGGGCGGCATGGCCGGTCCTTGTCGGCCTGGCCGTCCATGGCGGTGGTCTGGCTCCTGAAAAGTGGCCCTCCCTGAATTAGCCTGATAGCCGTTAGAGAGGACGTTGGAATGCCCCAGAAGCACAAGGCAGAAGAGATTGTAACGAAGCTGCGCCAGGTTGATGTTTTACTTTCGCAAGGCAGAACGGTTGGCGAAGCGGTTCGTTCGATCGGCGTGATACGCAGTTCACGTATTACCTCTATGGACCTACTCTCCCGTCGCAAGTCGAATTTCGATCTGATCTGCCTGTACGGTTGCAAATATCTATCCGGCGTCACCCAGTAATCGGGAGTACCCAAATGGGGAATCCGCTGACGCCTAGCTGGTAGGCCTTTAAGGCCTCGATAAAACTCAGGCTCTCGGCGCGTCGGTCCGAACACGCGTGCTGACAGGAACCGACCGAGCAAGTCTACGACCATGCTGTACAAGGGCGGCGAGCTCCATCGTATAGGACGGCACTCTCCTGAACGTCTTTAGTTGATCGACTGCGCAACTACATCGCGAGGGTCGAATACGCTTCAGTATGACGCAACGACAGCCAGGTCCCCTCTCTCGCTGAGGTCATCAACCGCCTTTCCAAAGCCGAGGGGGATCATCGATGCTGCTAAGCCATAGGAGAATCGGCCCTGGCAGCGTGACTCACACCAAACGGCTTAGCAATTCCCGGGTAGTTCAAATGGGCTGCAAGCTCATAGTCTGCGTCGCGATATCACCTACCATTCCAGGTTCTCCATCTTACGCACGACGACATGGGTGTCGCGCGTGAAGATGCCGGTCGGTCCCCAGTAATTCCATCCATAGGTGAACTGGGCATAGCCACCGGCCAGGAACAAGGGATGATGCGAATACGCGTCAGACTGTTGTGTCCGCCGCCGCGCCACTTGCGTTCCTGGGACTTCGGAATGTACACCGTGCGCTCGACCGCGTGGTAATACATGCAGGTACCGGGCTGGATTCGACGGCTGACATTGGCGCGCGTCACGACGACACCGTTGTCGTTGTAAACCTCGACCCAGTCGTTATCCTCAATACCAACCTTCTCCGCGTCTCTGTCATTAATCCATACCGGATCCATGCCGCGAGATAGCATCAACATGCGGTGATTATCTTTGTAGGTGGAGTGAATGTTCCACTTACCGTGCGGCGTGATGTAGTTCAGAACTAGCGAACGATCATCAACCCGGCTCTTCACGATGTCACCGGTCTTGCGCGGATTAAGCCGCGGCTTGTAGGTCGGTATATGCTCACCAAAGTCGAGGTACCACTGGTGATCGAGATACAGCGACTGGCGACCGGTTAGCGTACGCCAAGGCACCAAGCGCTCGACATTCATACACCAAGCGGAATACGCACGACCGTCGTTGACCAGGCCCGTCCAGCAGGGACTCGTCAGGATACGCCGCGGCTGCCGCGTCAAATCGAAAAACGTCGACGAAACACTCCGCGTAGGCTCAGCCAAGTCTGCAAGCGGCAGTCCGACATGTTGCTCCTCGTTGACGAAGCCCTGGTAGCTGACCTCACCGTTCGATACCGGCGCGCACAGCAACACCGTGTTGGATGCGTCAAGCACATCTTCCAGACT
>NZ_JAVDPZ010000056.1:0-13555 GCF_031453995.1 Nitrobacter vulgaris
AGGCTTCGTGCGCGTGTAGCCAGGCGGCAGCGAGAAGCGGCACATCTTCAAGACCGTCTCGCGGCTCAGCCCGAATACCCGGGCCGCCTCACGACCGCTGTTGCCCTCGACAAAGACGAAATGCCGGACGGCGGCGTAGACTTCCACGGCAAACATTCCCGGCCAACCCCCAAAGGGATCAACCTAGCCACTGGACGGTTTTTACTCCGCCCGCACCGACATCACGCCGGCGCTCCGTGGCCTCCTTTGTCACCGCCACGCACACGCATAGAAGTCCTTGCAATGCACTTCTCCTCCTCGAGCGCGGTCGCCCCGCCGGGGATGCACCAGTAGCGAGCCTGTCTTTAAAAGCCCCATCGCGCGCTGTCTTTTTTCTATCCCATTCTCCCAGACCCCGAGTCTAGTCGAGGAACTTGTCATCGCCCGAGGCATTGCGACCATGGGCGATGGAGGAAGTGACCAGACATGTGGTGGACGGTGATGAAGCAGGCTGCGAGCGATTGGTCCAGCCACAAGGATGCACGGCAAGGAGCCGCCCTCGCCTATTATTCGATTTTTTCACTGGGCCCAATAATCGTAATCGCCGTCGCCGTGGCTGGCCTTCTCTTCGGCCACGATGTTGCCACTGCGCAGGTTATGTCGTCGATCAAGGATATGCTCGGTGACAACGGAGCGAAAGCAGTTGAAGCGATGTTGGCAGGCGCTAACCGACCTGCGGCAGGGATCGTGGCTAGCATCCTGGGTATAGGAGCGCTTCTCTTTGCGGCTATTGGCGTGGTGGTGCAACTGAAAGACGCTCTCAACGTGGTCTGGGAAGTCGAGCAGTCAAAGGGATCCGGACTCTGGCACTTCGCCCGCAATTACGTGCTGTCATTTGCGGCCGTTTTGAGCCTAGGATTCTTGCTGCTGGTTTCGCTCCTGGTCAGCGCAGGCTTGGCTGCGGCAGGCAAGCACGCCTCTGCGTATCTGCCGGAAGGCTTGCTGCACATCGTTACAATGCTGGTGTCATTCGTGGTCGCAATGGTATTATTCGCGATGATGTTCAAGTGGCTGCCCGACGTCTCCGTAGGCTGGCGCGATGTTTGGCCGGGAGCGTTTCTCACCGCAGGTTTTTTTGAAATCGGCAAGGCGGGGATTGGTTTCTACATCGGCAAGCAGGGACTGGAATCAACGTACGGGGCAGCCGCATCGATAGTGGCCGTCCTGATCTGGGTCTACTACACGTCGCAGATCATCTTGATGGGCGCCGAAGTTACTCACAGTTATGCCAAGCAGAATGGCTCTGCAACGGAAGTATGAGGCCCGTGTTTCCGAATGCAGGCCCCCCACCGCTTCTCGTGAACTAGACTTCGCCTATCGATCGCTCCAGGATTTCGCCGGATTGCAGTGACCCCCTTGAAAAGCTCCCGGCCGCGTGACCGACTGATCGGACGCCTCACAAAAATGCTTCTGCACAAATTCTTGTCGCAGCAAATCGCATCCGCATTTAGCTACGGGAAAACCTACCTCTTTTGGTTCGACTGCGAAACATCTACAGGAATCTGGGCCGCGAGATCGCGCGCCGCCCGTAGATGTTCAAGAACGGTCGGCAGAGTTTCCGCTGCAAACCGTTGCAGGTCGGCATCTTCACCCTGCCCAATCTCCCAGGCCAAAAGCTGCGCGGTCTTCTGATGTTCGACCGTTTGGTACGCGAGATAAGCGCGATCAAATTGGTGGCCATTAAGCTTATTTAAATCGGCTCGAGCTTTACCGTGTTCAGCATCGATGTTTGTCGGCAACGCGATGTTGCTCTTTTGCGCAATCGATTTGAGCTTAACGTTGGCCTTCTCATGCTCGTCCACCATACGCTCTGCGAACCGCTTCACCCCGGGATCTACCGCTTTACTTGCGACAAGCTTGCCGAGATCTACCTCAGCAAGACCTCCCACTGCAGCAATCTGGGCGAACAGCTGGTCCCGATAATTGCTTTGATTGGGTGAGGGCACACCTGCTTTTTCGGTTTGGGTATTTGGGGACCATCCTGCCGAATTGCCAATCTGGGCGCAGGCGGGCCAGGGCAGAAGGACCAACGCCGTGGCGATCAACACTTTTCGCATAGTCTCCTCCTGATTTGCGATCCTCAAAGGGTGAGGAGGTAAGCCACAAGCGCATCTTTGTCTTGCTGATTCAGTTTGGTACCCAGAACCAGGTTGAAGAACTCCACCGTGTCAGCAAGCGTGGGAAGACGGCCATCATGAAGATAGGGCGGAGAGTCCTTGATGCCGCGCAGGGTGAAAGTTTTGATTGGCCCGTCCGGAATGGCCACCATATCGTTCGACGTTTGGCCCACTTTATAGAAGCGTTCGAGCTGAAGGTCGTGCATGTTGTTGTCCGTGAAGGACATCGTGGGAATGTGGCATTCGGCACACCGTCCCTTCCCCATAAACACTTGCTCGCCTCGCAGTTCCTGTTCGGTGGCCTTCTTGGGGTCTAGCCTTCCAAACGGATCGAGTTTAGGCGCCGGCGGAAAATCGATGATGTTTTGCATCTGCGCCATCATCGCAACTTGATTTGGGCGGTCCGGCAGATGCACACCTTTGCGGGTAGCGCTGACGTGATCGCCGTTGAAATAGGCGGTGCGCTGCTCGAACTCAGTAAAATCCTCCACGGAACGGAGCGACCGCTTTGAGCCGTGGATCTGTTGGTTGAACAGGCCGCGCAAACTCGTAGTATCGAGACGGAATCGTTCAGCCTGAGGACGTACGTCTGGCGTCAAATGAAAAGCCGCGTTGGTATGGAAGTTCGAGTGACAATCAAGGCATGCAACGCCAAGGCTTGGTTGCGCCACCTTGCGATCTTCAGTTTGATTAAATTCTTCTTGCGGAAACGGCGTAAGGAGGAGCCTAAGACCTTCCATCTGGACTGGGGTGATGATGCCGTTCAGGTACTCGTAGAAATTCTTGATAGTCAAAAGATCGCCGCGTGAGACGTCGCCCAATTCTGGGTGCGTCGTAAGATAGATCGGTGGTGGAAACTCTGGAGTGAGATGGTCGGGCAGATCGAACTCCACATCGAAGCGTCGAAGATCACGTTGCTCGTCGTTAGCGATCTTGCGAATCTCGTTCTCAGGAAAGACCTGACCGCCGGTCGCCTGCTTAACATGCGGCAGCGGCACGAATCCTTTTGGCAATAAGTCGCGATCCCTGATCTCGTGCGGCTCTTTCGCAGCAAGGCTATCCCACGTTTCGCCACTGGTCAGCTTAACCCGTACGCCTCCCTGAACCGGCTTGCGGCCGCCCGACATCATGACGCCAGAGAGGGGCCCATCAGCAAGATCGTACCGCTGCTCCAGCAAAGCGCGCTGGCGCTCCTTCACGGCCGGCTTCTGGGCCTCATCGTTTTGCTTGACGGCGGAGAACGGAAGCGTCGGCAGAGGCCGATAGGTTGTATCGGGCGGAAGCGGATCTGCGACAGCGGGGAAAGCCAGGACGGCGAGCAGTGCGGTCGATATCAATCCAGTTCCAGCTCTCAGCGACATTGACCGTTTTCCTTCTTACGAACGCGTCAACCGTTCCAACAGATGAGAGAGGAGTTAGTTGCATGTGATCCATCTCAATAGGAACGTTAGAGCTAGTCGCGAATTGGAGGTCGCTGGGTGACAATTGTTCCCCTCTCCTTCTCCTATTCCTATTACTGTAAGCCCTCTAGGGCTTGCGAAGAGGACCAGACAATGACCGCCAAAGCCGAGGAAGACCTAATGGCGTGGCCTTCGCAACGCACATGCTATGGAAGAACAAGCCGTGACTATGTTGGAGGCATTAGCCGGGCGAACCGGCGATTATCCGGAAGTTAAGACGCGCATCGAACGGCACCTAGGGGAGACGCAGAGACAGGCTGAAGCGCTGGAGGAATGCATCAAACGCCGCGGCGGCGACACGTCTACTTTGAAGGACATGGCAGGCAAGATCATCGCTTTCGGGCAAGGCATGAGCGGCATGTTTGTCGACGATGAAATCGTCAAAGGCGCCATGGCGAGCTACACATTCGAGCATATGGAGATTGCGGCCTATCGGGTTCTCATTGCGGCGGCTGAGGCCGTTGGCGACGCACAGACGAAATCTACGTGTGAACGAATCTTGAAGGAAGAACTCTCAATGGCGTCCGATCTGGAAGCTAGCTTGCCGGACTTGACGCGCAAATATCTAAGTCGGCAAGGATCCTGACATCTCAAGCATGGCCGCAATCCAGTCGCCTGCCTTCTGCCCTTAGATTCTAAGGAAGACCACGATGCCTACGAAAGACTTGAACGCGCTGTTTCTCGATACATTGAAAGACGTCTATTACGCTGAAAAGCAAATCTATAAGTCTTTGCCAAAAATGGCCAAAGCTGCAGCATCTGACAAGCTGCGAGCTGCGTTTGAAAAGCACCACGATGAAACCGAAGGACAGATCGAGCGCCTTGAACAGGTGTTTGAGCTTCTCGGCAAACCCGCGCGCGGCAAAAAATGCGATGCGATCGAGGGCATCTTGGACGAAGGCAAAGAAATTATGGAGGAGTATGAGGGCGAGCCGGCTCAAGATGCAGGTCTTTTGGCGGCAGCTCAGGCGGTCGAGCACTATGAAATTTCCCGTTATGGCACGTTGAAAAGCTGGGCTATCAAACTGGGGATGAAAGACGCTGCCAAGTTGCTTGATCAGACGCTTGCGGAAGAGAAGAAAACCGATGACACCTTAACAAAGATTGCCGACACCGTCGTAAATGCTGAAGGACAGACTTAAAATCAGCCGACGTCATTTAAAAAGGATGGCAGGGAGCTGTTAGCGAACCTCGGGCTTAGCCCGAGCGAAATATCATGGCGCTCGCCACGAGCGCCATGACCGGCGCGCCGGTCGACCCCAACGTGGTCTCGAGCATCGTGCAGTTGATCGTCGAGGCGTTCGTCGCCTTCGTGCTGGCGCGCGGGAGCTACACGCTGTTTTGGAAAGCGTAAATCGGGGAACGCCGGGCCAGCTCTCGGCTTGAGATGTGCCGCCTTTTTCGAACCTGAAGAGCGGCAGAAGCGGCGGGGCTCCGGGGCCGCTTTCTTATGACAAAGGCCCCGTCGGGGCCTTTGCATTGCGCGCCTATTTTCATCACCTGCTCAAATTTTCCGGGACACGAGGCGCCCGATTCTGCACGCGCCCGGGGCTCGTGCCTCGATCCGTCAGCCGCTGCTTCGCGTCATAGGATTCTCCGCGCCTTCTTTCGTCGTTACGGTATCGACGTTGTCGTAATAGGAATCGAGCTCCGCGCGCTTCGCGGTCCAGTCGAAGAGCTCGGAGCCGGAGCTGCCGAACGCGCTCTTCGGATAGCCCTTCAGCCGGTTGCCGCTGATGTCGCTGCGGTAGCCGTCGAGCTTGGAGTCGTGCCTGAGCAGCCTCCAGGGAACCGGGTAATGGTCGGCGCCCATGCCGAGGATTCCGCCGATGCTCAGCACGGCATAGGCCGGCTCGCCGGTGGACTTGTCGACCATGACGCATTCGATCGCGCCCACCTTTTCTTGTCCTCGGCGCCGTACACGGCCTTCCCGTTGTACTTGTCGCTCGACACCAGGGTGCCGGAAGAACGAGCGCTGTCGGGAGCGGGCGGCGGGTTGTTATCGACCATAAGAGATCTCCTTTTGGGTGGCATGCGGAACCCAACCCGCAAGTCAGCCCGCCGTTCCAAGTCCGCTGCACATAGCGCCGGCGCGCGTCGTCCGGCTGCAGACGTCGCCCTTTCGGAGCGCGGCTTAGGAACGCGCCGGCATGAACCGGCTTATACGACAGGCTGCGGCTTCTTCCACCGCGGCCGGCACGGTCCCGCGGATACCTTCGCTAGGGGCATGCGGGGCTGTGCGCTCCGGTCCGTGCGAGCTCGAAGGTGAACACCTAGGAGAAGAGCGATGGAAAGATGGAAGACGGGCGCATCGTCGAGACCGCGAGGGAAGCCCGGGGAGCCGAGCGCGGCCCCACGGTGCGCAACGTGCTGGTGGCCGGGACCACGCTCGTGATAGCCGCATTCGTGATCATCTACATCGTGTATTTCGGCGCTTAACGGTACGACCTCCTCAAGAAGATCCGGCAGGCGGAGTGCGCCGCGAACATCGAGGCGTGGGTCAACTCTCCCGGGCTCCACCCGCCGAAATAGCCTACCGGAAAGCGCGGCGCGCAGCCGCGGGCACGTCGGCGCTTACTTCCCGCCGCCCCTGCAGACACGGCGTCGTTTCAAGCAGACTACATCGCTTCAGGACCGCCTCTGGCCTTCGCCGTCGTGTTCATCCTCTATTTTGCGAGCGGAGGCTGAGCCCGCACGCGCAAGCGGTGACCCCTCTGATAGCCTTTCGCGGATTTTTGACTCTAAGCCTCGATCGAGGGCGCATATTCATCTGACGCAATGTGTTGGAAGCTCTACTTGACGCTTACGCTGTGCTGTGTCCCTTCCGCTGTGATCGTGGGCAGTCGAGGAACGCTCCTTCCCCGGTCGTAGTCGGCCGCTTTCATGATGGTGCGCCGCCCGCCGATGGCGATGGCGGCCGCTTCAGGATGGGCTGCAGCGCTACGATGGTTCGCCCGATGCTCTTCTCCTTGACCCCACTCATAAAATCGGAACAGGTTCGCTGCTCCTTTCCGTGAGAGGAAGGCGTGAGCGCGAGCGGGCGTTCTCATCGCTGCCCTGCCCGCTTTGTTTGCCTTGTCCGCCCTGATTCTGGTTCTGTTGAGCCATCTCATATTCCTGTCTTGCGCTACCGACGGCACTATCGCCATCGCCTGGGCAATGGGATCGGCGGGCCAGCGTTCCTAATCTATGGATTACTTTTTGGCCGCTGCTGCGGAGGCTCGGACCTATCCGTCGCCCCGGAGTGATGAATAACAGCAGTATGACGACGTGCCCCGACGCGGCATAAAGGTACTATACTTATGGCAGGCCCGCAGCCACCGAGGAGCGCATCGACGGCCCGAACCAACACCGAGGAAATAACCGAGGCGAGACTGGCGACTTAGAGGCGCTACTCGTCTATAGCACAAGCTCGGGCGCACGACTTCATGGCTCCCATGCGCGAAGCGGCTTAGACGGGCTTTTGGCTTCTAAATTGCGCGCAATGAGCAAGGTGAGCGATACCTGCTCTTCGTTCGCCTCGTGGCGCTAACTCCACTGTGGCCTTCAGCGACTACGGGAAGTGTCGCTTTTCTCGTCCGCTGGCGGTCACGAGCGCAGCGCTGATGGACGCGCACAGAACGTCGTAAGCAAGATCAATGAATCCCCAGCACTTCTTCATCGGAGGGGACGCCGCAACACAAGTCATCAAAGCTGAACGATTTGCTGAGCGCGAATGATGATTTCCTCTTGGCGCAGCTCGGCTTCAAGCCTTTTCCGCAAAGCGCGCCAGAATTCAGTAGCAAGACGCTCCGTCATCACCTCGACCACCGCGATATTGTCGCGCTCGGTCGCGCTGCCGTCTCGCCACAGTCCCTGACCAGGAGCCCGGAGGAAACTCGTCACGCCACCGAACTTGCGCATCAGTTCTTTTAGAAGTTTTTCAAACCACTACTGCGAAATCGGCTCGCCGCTTCCGGTCTCCTTAGGCAGAAGAATCTGCACGAGATGGGAGGCGCTCATGATAACAACCCCGCCCGAGCGCGGCCGGGCCAGCTGTTCAGAACGGTCTCGGTCGTGACGCATTCGACCTGCTCTCCAAAGCGGTTCATATAGACATCCATCATCGCGTCATGGGTTTCGTCGGCGGAGCTGCAAAGCGCATCCGTCACGAGGATGGCGCGGAAGCCCCAGTCGATCGCGCCCAGCATGGTCGCGAGCACGCAGACATCGGTCTCGCCCCCGGTGATAATGATGGTGTCAACTCCCGCCCCGCGCAACTGCTGGTGCAGGTCGGTCCCGGTCCACGGCGAGTAAACATGCTTGTCAAAAATTCGGGCTGGTGGAACGAATTCCGCGAGTTCTGGGACAAGCCCGATCATTTCCGGCCCGAGCTGGTCGATGGTCATCGATCCCCAGCGCTCGTAGTAACGCCGCCACATCCCGACGCCGTGGCCCGGTTTTGCGGCCGGGATGAAGCGCGTAAAAATGGTTCTCTCAGGATGAGCGGACGCGATGGCAACGACATTGGGCCGCACGCGCGGCAGCCAAGGCGTTTTCCATTCGGTGCTTTCTGCGAACATTCTTTGCATGTCGACGCAGATGTGGACGGCGTTCTCGCCGGGCGCTCCGTAGCGGAGCTGTTCGCTTTTAGACATGGCTCAATCCCTGAAAGCCAGCTCCAACGGAGTCCTTTCAGGTTGGCTCCTGTTTTTTGAGAAGGGTTGCGGCTGCAACCCTGCTAGCCCGGCGGCAATGAGCGGGGAAAGGCGGTCAAAGGTGCGAAACGCACCGAGCTCAAGCGAGCCTGCCCTTGACGGCCGAGGGGCGCAGCCCGGCTTGTGCGCGATGGATCGTTACCTCGAGCCGAGATGAAGACTCGGGCACATGACCGGCAGGATGCGCTAGAGCCCGGTTGACAGCGAAGCTGGCGGCGCGCCGCGGCTGAAGGAACCGCCAGGCTTTCCACCGTATTGGATATGTTCAAACAACCTAAGGGAGGCGAACTTGAAGAAAACAACAAAAGGCCGGGCCAAGGCTACCAGGCGTGAATTGATCGCACCGCGGGGTGACAAACGCTACATCCGGCGCGATGCGGAGGGCCGCATCGAAGAAAGTGACGATGTGAGCCGGTCTCTCTCACAGGATCGCCAGCGCAAAGCCAAAACACCCGCCAAGGCGGGACAGGGTGACCGCGGCGACCGCAAGCCCGTCAAAGCCAGCGCCGCGAAGGCCAAGACCGCGACTAAGATGCGGACGCCGAAGAAAGCGAAAAAGACGAAGGCGCGCAAATAGCTCGAAGCTGCTCGGTCAGCTTCCCGCAACATCCTAAAAAGGAGTGCCGCTTGGCCCGCGTTTCGATCCTGCCAAAGCAACTGCAGCCGATGCTCGCAACGCTGACGGACGGTCCGTTCGACGACAAAGGCTGGATCTTCGAAGATAAGTACGACGGCTTCCGGATGGTTGCCAAGATTGCACCCGGCAAGGTTGCGCTCTACAGCCGCAACGGCAAAATCATCAGCCATAGCTACATTGAAGTCGCCAAAGCGCTGGAAGGCGTGAAAGGCGACGCCGTCATCGACGGCGAACTCGTGGCTCTTGACGACGAGGGCGTCTCACATTTCCAGCTCTTGCAAAATGCCCTCCGGCGGGAGGCTAAGCTGCGCTACTTTGCATTCGACCTCATGTTTCAGGATGGTGACGACCTGCGCGGATTACCGCTGACCGAACGAAAGAAGCGCCTCAAATCCATTCTGCCAAAACACAAGCTGATCGGCTTCAGCCGCGACCGAAAGACATTTGGGACGAGGTTTTTGAAGAAGCGGAGCGCAAAGGCCTCGAAGGCATCATGGCGAAGCGCGCTGACAGCAAATATCAGTCGGGCGCACGGACGGACAACTGGCTCAAGATCAAGACCTCGAAACGTCAGGAGGTTGTTATCGCAGGCTTCACGGCTCCGAGAAAAACGAGGCCGTTCTTCGGCGCGCTGACGCTCGCGCTTCGGGACGGCGACAACTGGCGCTATATCGGCCATGTCGGAACAGGTTTTGGTCATGACACGCTTAAAGATCTGCACGGGAAGCTCATCAAGTTGAAGACCGCGAAGTCGCCCTTCGGCAAAAAAGTAAAAGATGAAGCCGTCACGACGTGGGTCAAGCCGCAGCTTGTAGCGGAGGTAAAATTCACCGAGTGGACCAGCTCCGGCGAAATGCGCCATCCCGTTTATCTCGGCCTTCGGGACGATAAGCAGGCGATCGACGTTGTACGCGAGCGGGAGCGACCGCACAGCTGACGTCATTTCATTTTCCGCTTCAGAACGCTGAGCCGCCCGTCCCCTTCAAGCGTCGCCAGCCTGATATCCGCGTAGTCTTCGACTTCGTGTTCTCGGAGCTGCGCTTTCAGCTCATCCTCCGTAATCATCTCTTTTCGCAGATTTTGGGAAATCAGGCGTCCGTCGCGAATAAGGGTTAGGCTCGGAGGACTAAGGTATGGCCGCGTCCGCGGAAAACGCCAGGATAACCAGTCGAGCAGATATTCCCAGGCGACGATCGTGAGGACAAGCGTGAGGCCTTCCGTGACCGAACCATAATCCTTTCCAAGGCCGTTCTGCGCCGCATCCGCGATCAGGACGATGACAAGAAGATCAGCAGGTCCGAAATGACCCGCCTGACGCCGCGCCATGACGCGCAGGATGATAAACAGCCCGAGATACATAAGGCTGGCGCGAACGATCACTTCCGCGAGCCCTATTGCCGGAATAAAGACGGAATTCCAGTCAACCGATAAACCCATGTGACGGCCCTCTCAGAATATCTTCAGCGCGTGGGATCGGAGTTCAGTCGAGACTTACGGCGTCCTTCAGTCGATCGAGAAATACCGCTTGGCCCTTCAGAATGCGCAAAAGAGCTTCGTCGATGCTAAACCAAGCGGCGCGGTCGAGCTCAGGAAAGCTCTGCAGCTCGCCCGAACGTAGCGGCCATTCCATTTCGAAGAGATTGCTTTTGAGCTCATCTGGATTCCACTCACCCTCGGCCGCCCATACATGCACCGTTTTGCCCCCAGGCTGTTGGGCCTTGCCAAGAGGGATATGATCATCACCCCCTCGGTGGCCTGTCTCCTCTTCGAACTCCCGCCGTGCGGCGTCGAGGAGGTCTTCGTTTGACGCAACCAGACCCTTTGGAATGGTCCATGCGCCATGATCTTTCTTTTTCCAGAAAGGCCCGCCCGGATGCCCGAGCAGCACTTCAATACGTTTTCCTTTGCGCCTGAATAAAAGAATGCCGGCACTGATCTTTCTTGAAGAGGCGGCGCGGGCGTTCATTGCCGCACAGGTGCTTCCTGCGCCGGCGCATGACGGCCCGTTCGCCTGCGCGCCAGCCCACGTTTGCGTTTCGAAAGATGCGCGATTAGCTTTGGAAGCGTCATCGCGTTCAGGACGCGATCAGCGGGCACTCCTCCTTTTCGCGCCATCTCCACGCCCCAGTGCATATGGTCAAGCTCAGGAATAGAATGCGCGTCGGGATTGATGCTGAAGATGCAGCCGAGCTCTAAGGCCTTCTCGTGCCATCGCCAGTCAAGATCGAGCCGCCAGGGATGCGCGTTGATTTCGACGGCGACGCCATACTTCGTGCAGGCTCTCAATATCTTCTCGACGTCGATCTCGTATCCAGGGCGGCGCTGGAGCTGGCGGCCGGTCATATGCCCTATAATCGTCGTGTGAGGATTTTGGACCGCACGGATTATTCTATCCGTCTGCTCCTTCTTCGTCATTTTGAAGCGGCTATGCACGCTCGCCACAACGAAGTCGAATTTTTCAAGAATGCTGTCCGGATAATCGAGCGAACCATCCGCGAGAATATCCGCTTCAATGCCTTTTAGGATGCGGAACTGATTGCCATAGCGTTTATTGAGGCGGTCCGCTTCCTCGTGCTGCGCAGCGATCTCATCCAACGATAGCCCACCTGCATAGTGCGCGGACTCCGAGTGATCCGCGACGCCAAAATAACCGAAGCCACGCTTTCGCGTGGTCTCGGCCATCGTCTCAAGCGTTTCGGTGCCGTCTGATGATGTGGTGTGACAATGCAGAATGCCTCGCAGGTTCGAATCCTGAACGAGCTCAGGCAGCTTGTGCTTCGCTGCCCGGTTGATCTCATCTCGCCCTTCGCGAAGTTCTGGCTCGATAAACTGAAGGCCCAGCGCCTCGTAGATATCCGCTTCGCTCGCGGACGCGACCAGCTTTGTGCCGCGATAAAGCCCGTCAGATTTGAGCTCGAATCCCTCTTTGCTTGCAAGTTCGCCCAGCCGCTCGATATGCGCAGCGGAGCCGGTCGCATTCAAAAGCCTCGCGCCAAAATGCTTCTTGTCGCTGACGATAATCCTGAAGCCGGAACTTTCCTCTTCTGGTACGGCGCTCTTTCCCTGCGCCACGAGCGCAAGGTTGGAAACGAGTTCGCAGCCTCTGCGAAAATCCCCGGCGATCTCGACGCGCAAGTATTCAGGATGGTCACGCTTTACGGCCGCAAGGGCATGTTCGAGGAGAGACGCGGCCTTGTGAAGATGCAACTGGGTCTCCCCGCTGCACGTGATGGCAAGGTTTTGAAGGATTTTGGTCTGCAGTGAAGCGCCAAGCCCTTTGACCGGGCGGATACGGTCTTGTTTTGCAGCAGCTTCGAGCTCGGCGAGCGAGCTTACGCCCAGCGTCTGGTAAAGCTTCATTATCTTGTCAGGTCGAAGGCCTGGAACGGCGAAGAGCTCAAGCACTCCCGCGGGCACTTCTTTGCGCAATTTTTCAAGGCTCGGGTGCGAGCCGGTCGCATGGAGCTTTGTCACGATGTCGGCAATGGACTTGCCGATGCCACGGATGTCGGTGAGCGTTCCCGCTGCAATGATGCGAGCAAGCGGCTGAGAGAGCGCGGTGAGACTGTCTGCTGCGCGGAGATAGGCCCGGGTGCCGTAGGGATTGGCACCACGCAGCGCGCTTCTGTGCGCATACTCGCGGAGAAGATTGGCTACGGTCTGTGAGTTATTTCCGGGCATGGCTGTCAGATCAAACGGACAGGCAGACAAGCGGTTCCCGGGTGTTCAGATCACTTCGACTGCCGCGCCCGGCGCCTGACCGAGGCGGAGGAGGACGTCGCCGAAAAAACGCTGGCGCACCCCTATGCGGTGATGCTGCCGCAATCCAACACTGAGCGCCTTCTTGAGACGCATCTGAAGCTGTTAGCCGTTCAAGTGGAGGCCCAAATCGAACTGACCCAGTTCGAGGCCTGCCATCGTGTTTCTGCTGATCACCGTCACGCTGCTGTTGTCGGATCTCTAAGTCCAGCCCCGAATACGCGATACGCCGAGCCGGACCCGCGCGTCCAGCCGCAGGAACGATTCACCTGAGGGGGTTCGCTTTCCAACAACCATTGTCAATCGGCTCGCAAATTTGATTTTGCATGCCGAATGACAGGTTTGGAGAGAAACGGCCACAGAGAAAGAATTTGCCACGAAGGGCAATTCAGCGCGGCCGAAACGCGCCGGAGAAGCTTTTGTCCAAATGGGCTGGCGGAGGCAGAGCACCTGGAAACAAACCTTCTCTTCGTGACCAGGATGCCCTCAATAATCGTCTGGAGGCGGAGCGAGGTCACTAAGTAACGGAAGATCCGAAACGAACGTTTGCAGCCGCTTGACATTACCGCTGGTCTCGAATCGCCAAATGCGACCGGATCAATCGTCGTCCGGGTCCGGCGCGCATATTTCCAATAGCTCAACGGCCTCCTCGGCATCGGTCCGCGTCTTGAAGACGTCGACGATGATCGTCTTATCGGTAGGCTCCTGTTCCTCGATGGTGCACTCATTCGAATCGGGATTGTGCACCACGTAGTGGATGGAATCTAACACTTGGTGCCCGCGTCTGACGGCTCGGATAATTTTGTTGGGATCGGCAGTCCATGTGAAGGGCTTCGGTTCGGCGTT
>NZ_JAVDPZ010000057.1:0-13135 GCF_031453995.1 Nitrobacter vulgaris
TACCGCGCATCTGCGCCTCGGTGAGCAGAAACAAATCGGACATCACGGGCGTCTCCCAGCAACGCCAATGAATCAGCCGGAACGCCTCTCCGCAAAAAAATTAATGGGTCCTGAGCCTAGGTTGGACCAGCAAGTCCATAGTCCTATCTAGGGCATCGGTGCGGGATGCTCGAGCTCACCGCCCGAGGCGGCGGGCAGGAGCGCGCCATGCTCCGAACCAGTCAGACGAGGCTGTCGTCCCCAATGCTGCGGAACTCATTGGTCTCCAGATCGAGCGCGTAGAGCGAACCCTCGGCGATGCCGAAATAGGCTCCATGCAAGCGAAGGTGCCCCCTCTCTACGGATTTCTGCACGAAGGGAAAGGTCATCAGGTTCTCGATGCTGCGGAATACCGCCGCCTTTTCGATGCGGGTGGCGAATTCTTTCATCGTCTCCCGTTCGCGCTGTTCGACGACCTCGTCGGGCTTGATGAGCGTTGCCATCCACCGGCCGATGAAGTCGCCGGACGACAGCGGCGCGGCCTTGTTGATGATAGCGCTGATGCCGCCGCATTGCGCGTGACCGAGGATCACGATGTGCTTCACCTTGAGCACTTCCACCCCGAATTCCAGCGCAGCCGAGATACCATGGGCGTTGGCGTCGGGCTGATAGACGGGCACCAGGTTGGCAATGTTGCGCACGACGAACAGTTCGCCGGGCTTGGCATCGAAAATCACCTCCGGCGAAACGCGCGAATCGCAGCAGCCGACCACCATCGTCTCAGGCGACTGCCCTCGTTCTGACAGCGCGCGATAGCGTGATTGCTCGATCGGTAGCCGTTGTGTGATGAAGGCGCGATAGCCGTCGATCAGGCGTTGCGGGAAAGCGCTCATGTCGCACCAACAAGAGCGGCACCCGCAAATAGAAACATCGGGAATATCAGCCTCAACAGAACGTCGGGAATTCCTTCCTTCGTATCAAGTCCATATTCGGGTCCGAATGCAGAATCTTCGTCCTGACCAGACAGGACATGGATCGTGATATTGTCCTCGCGACAAAACTGGCCTTGGCCAAAATGTAAAAAAACAAATGCCATCGTTGCGCCGACCATCAGGACCAGTCCGACTATTATAACGCGCTGAGCGTCGTTCACAACATTAGCCTCCCGTCCGTCGCCAGTACCTTGCCGACTTCGGCGTTCGGCTGACAGGTCAGGAAGCCATAGACCTCTGCTGTGCATGTCCAGTTGGTCCAGATGCCGGCGAATGTGAGCATCGGACGCGTCTCGTTGATCGCAAACCAGACGGCTACCTTCTTGCCATCGATCGTGTCGTATTCGGAAAACGATCTGAACGGCACGAGGCACCGTTTTCAGGGCCAAACCATCGCTGCCAATGCATGCTCGAGGTGTTGCGGATGTTCGTTACATCGCTGTCAGGGTCTGATCGCAGCAGCCGCCTGAAAGACAGGCTTTCCGTTGGCTTCTAACTTTGCCGCGCGCTCTACCTCCATGACGATCTCGCGCTCGCCGGGCGCGTTACGCACGATCGGGGCAGGGTAGTCGGGGAAGATACCGGGCAAGGATGGCAGGTTGCCGACTCGGCTTTTTCATCGCCCCGCGATAGCCGACGGATCGCGTCGACGTTCTTCGTCATCGAATAGAGATTGCACATTCCTACCGCGGGACAGGGCCGCAGCCACCGGGCGAGAGCGAGGCGCGCCGCTTCGGAGAGTAAGTCATGCTCAGGTCGCATTCGCCGAGGGCGATGCCTGTTCCTCGAAGAGGCGGTGCAATATGTCCCGGTCAAGATGGAGACGACCGCCTGCGGCTTCGAAATTCTTGCCCCAATCTATGAGCATCGTCAGACAGGCGTGATCGATATAGGTAAGTCGGCCCAGATGGATGTGCGCGTCATAACCTGGCGGAATCTCTTCCAACGCACCCGCGAATCTCGGGAGGCGGATGAACGTCGCGGCGCCGTCCAGAAACATATGTACGAACCGTGAAGTGTCATTCTTTTCGACCCGAATGGCGAGATGAGAGAAAGTGTAAACAAGCCTGGCCAGCGACACGCCGACGCCAAGCAAGATGCCTGTGAGGAGGTCAAATCCGACGACGCCTGCGAAGGTGACGCCGAAGACGAGGGTTTCGATACGATCCTGCCGCCAGAGGTCTTTGGCGAAATCCACTTTCACGAGCTTCGCCCCGGTGTAGACGAGGATGGCGGCGAGAGCGGCGACGGGAATCATGCTGAGGAGTTGCGGCAGCAACAGCACGAAGAGCAGTATCCAGGCGCCATGCAGGAAACTCGAAAGGCGTGTGCGCGCGCCCGCCATAACGTTGGCGGAGGTGCGCACGATCACGCCGGTGACCGGCAGGACGTTCAGGAGGCCACACAGGATATTGCCGGTCCCCTGCGCGATAAGTTCGCGGTTGTAACCCGTGCGCACGGCATGGCGCTGGAGGGAGTCTGCGGCCGTGGCGGTAAGCAGCGATTCGGCGCTGGCGACGAAGGCGAGGGACAGACCGGCGAGCCACACGCCGATGTCGCGCAGGGCGTCAAGATCGGCAAGGCGTGGCGCGCGCGCCGCGTCGAGCAGCCGCTCCGGCACAGGCACGTACCTCACGTCGAGATCGAATGAGGACGTCGCCGCCGTGGCGGCGACGACGCCAAGAAGCGCGGCCGGCACGAGCCTTAGCGCTTTTGGGGCAAGGGCCGCCCATAGAGAGAGGATCGCAATCGTGAGGAGGCCGATGACGGCGGCGGGCCGATGCGCTGGTTCGGTGACGCCTTTGAAAACTGCTGCCGGAATGAGCCACAGATTGAGGATGCCGCCAAACTCCTTGCCGGTGCCGGGCGGAATGTCGTCGACCATGACGTGAAACTGCGAGGCGAAGATCAGCACGCCGATGCCCGCGAGCATTCCCTGAATGAGCGCCGGCGACACGGCGCGGAATACAGGACCCAGCCGAAAGAGCCCCGCAACAATCTGAACAAGCCCGCCGATCATCACGATGATCCCGAGAGTCTCGAATCCATATTTCTGAATGAAATCGACGACCATTACTGTGAGGCCAGCGGCGGGGCCGCTCACCTGCAAGGGACTGCCCGAGAGCGGTCCGACGACAAGGCCGCCAATGATCGCCGTCACCAAGCCCACGGAAACGGCCTTTTCCATGGGCACGCCGGAGGCGATCGCAATGCCCATCGAAAGCGGCAGCGCCACAAGGAAAACGACGGCGGATGCGAAAACGTCATGCCAGATAAATCGCGCAATCGGCACCTTCAACAGAAGCATGAAAGTCTCCTTCTCGACCCTGAAAATTGTAGAAGTAGTGAGAGAACCTCGCCCACCACTCTGGTGGCGCCGAACGCTGGGTTCCATGCTTGAATTCTTTTACGGAGCCTAATGGCGCAATGGTCTACATGTCCACGCTGCTCAACGGCCAGCTTGCAAGGAGAGCGCGGAAAGCCTTGGCCCGGGCAGAGCTTCGGGCCATTTGCATTCTAGGTTGCCGCTAGTGACCGGGTGGCAGGAGAGTCGTCCCTTGTGGATTGTCATGGGCGAATTGCGTTCATGGAACCATGAGCATCTTTTACGTGCGGAATTCCGACGATAACCAGCGGCTCCGTCTCTTCCGGTTTCTAGTCGCTGAATACGCCGGCGAGGCCGAGGACGTTTGGCCGCGTTACCGGTGCGAACCTGAACATGAGAGGCGTTCGAGGAGTTCACCAGCCGCATAGGCTTAGCGAGATTGCTGCTCTGGTGGTGCGGACCGGCCAACGGTACGTCAGCGAAACTTTGCGTGGGTGGCCATTTACCGGAAACGTATCAGAAGCACCAACCGTTCGCGGCTTCGACCGCGTTAGCCGGCTTTGGTCAGGTCGTCGTAAGGATAGATGATTCTGTGGTTTGGGGTGACCGCGCATCCGACGGCTGAATGGATCGCCAATCAACTGACGGAGGCGTGTGGCTGGGAGCAGGCCCCTCGTGACCTGATCCGGGACCGCGATGGAGCTTATGGCGAGATATTTATCCGCCGCGTTCAATCCATCGGCATTCGAGATCGTCCGACATCTCCTCGCTCACCGTGGCAAAATGCGTATGCTGAACGGCTGATCGGATCGATCCGCAGGGAATGCGTTGATCATATCGTGGTATTCGGCGAACGCCATCTGCGTCACGTGCTGCTCTCGTACATGAGCTACTACAACGGCACGCGCACCCATTTGTCATTGAACAAGGACGCGCCGAAATCACGCACGGCTCAGAGAAGGGCGTATTCTTCGCCTTCCAATCCTGGGCGGGCTGCATCACCAATATATTCGGATTTGATTTGCGACAGGCACAGCCATAAGCAAGCGCATCATAGTTCCGAAGGCGCACAGAGCCGCATTCGGCCAGAAAGATGTGGAGGAGAACTACGAATGTTTGTCAGGAAACACTCCTCCTTCACAATATGGCTGTTCCTCGCACCGCTTATCGCCCTCTCGGCCATTTCCATACCAGGGCCCGCGATTGGACAGCGAGCCGAACAGCGAAGCTTACCGAGCAGCCAAGCAATCCCAAGCCCGTCGGGCGAGCTCCTTATCCAGCTGGAGAGTGTCTACAGCCAATGCACGCCGACCTCGTCGCAAATCTCCCGATAAGTATATGGCGGCAGACCGTTGATGACCCGGCGGGCAAGGAGAGGCCATGCGGTCTGCGCCCGCCTGAAATGGTCAATGCGCATGGCTTGTCGACTTCCGTGTCAAACGACGCTGGCTTATATGTTGACGCGGCTCATTTGCGAACCGCTGACGCGCATCCGCTCGTTGAAGGACGGGGCCGAACCTAATACAAGGGAAGCGCACTGAGCTGTAAGACTGCTTATTCCCCCTCCACCTTCGCCGCTCTGCGCAGCATTGCAAGCGCGATACCCAAGGTAGCCGCATCAATGTTTACTGAGTGTACAGCATAGACTGGGAAAGAGAATTGAGGTGCGTCGGGGACCAGATAGAGTTCTCCCGACACTAAAAGGGACTGAACCGCATGCTTTCTGAAGTAACCAGAGCCCCCCTCAAGTAGAAGATAATTAAGAGCCAGCGAACCAAGATTGACCACCAACCCGTGGGTCGCATCGGGAAAACTTGCCGCATGATGAAGAGAAAAGTCTGCTCCCCAATCGACGTGAACGTAGCGAGGATTGTTTGTGTGATATGATGCGAGGTCGGTTGTTACCAGTACGAGCTCTTCCTCTTCAACAAGTTGATCTCTAACCATGGTCGATGCTGGGGGGCATACACGACCGCAATGTCCACGAGTCCGGCTGCCACGTGTGCGATTAGATCGCGAGGAACGTCGACATGAACACGAAGCGCTATATCCGGATGTGAGTGCCGCATCCTTCTGACCCAATCGACAAGAAGCGGCTCCCACAGGCTAACCTCGCTGCCAATTGTCAAAACGACACGATGACCTTCGGGGACTGCCACTTGCTGTTTTGCGCGCTGCCATAGTTGTACGAAGGCCGGCGCGAAGCGCAGGAATTGCTCGCCCGCTGGGGGAAGGCTTGCACCACCCTTATTTCGAATGAAAAGCGGCCGTCCGAGCTGTTGCTCGAGGAGGCGCACGCGTGCGCTAACCGTCGTTTGTGCGACATGCAGCCGATCGGCCGCCTTGATGAAGCTTCCCGTGCCGACGATCTCGATAAAGGTCCTGGCGAGCTCGATATCCATTTTTTCATAGCATAAACATTGAGGACAAAAGTCAAAGAAATTCGTCTTTGTTGTTGGGCTGTTCCAATGGCCAGATTAGGCGAGAAACTGTAACGTTTGCAGCTCGAAATTATGAGTGAGGAGGATTGCACGATCCACGTTCAGGTTAAGCGGGCCTATGAGAAGCCTTCGTTGGATGACGGCATTCGCATCCTCGTGGATCGGCTTTGGCCACGCGGGCTCACAAAAAAAGCGGCCGCTGTTGATCGATGGGCCAAGGAGGTCGCGCCCAGTACCCAATTGCGAACATGGTTTGCGCACGATCCCGAGCGCTGGATGGAATTCCGCCGGCGCTACACCGCAGAACTTCAGGAAAAGTCTGAAATGCTCGGGGAGATTCGGGGACTCGCGCGCGAGAACCCTATTACGTTAGTGTATGCGGCCCGTGACGAGGCGCACAATGGTGCAGTCGTCCTCCGAGAGGTTCTCATCGGCAAGTGGCCCCTTCGTTGGTACTTGCGCTCGCGGTGACCAGAGTGACAGCAATGGTTTTGCAGTGAACTGGCATTTTTACTCGTTTGTCTGCGTTTATTGGGAGACGTATCTTGTCGACGAAGCTGTGCATGGCTTCGCGCCGCAAGGTGCGGAACGAGCGCACACCAAGATAAGTTAGGACAAGATAATGCTTTCCCTTTTGAAGGCCCGAAAGATCGTGGATCAGGCAATCTGGCGAGCTCGCGAACTTGGCATCAACATTAGCGTGGCGGTGTGTGACAACACCGGCCGCCTTATCGCATTAAACCAAATGGATCGATCTCGCGGGTGGGAGGCGGACCGCTGCTCCATAGGAAAGGCGGTTGCTGCAGCGGTTAGCGGTCTTCCCAGTGATCGATTGATGGAACGGATTCAGAGGCATGGATTGAGGCCGATCTCTTACGTCGTTCCGCCTCGGGGCCAACGCGGTGGACTTCCTGTCTTTCAAAGGGGTGTTGTTCAGGGGGGTGTGGCGTCAGTGGAGCCGCTACAGCAGAGCAGGACGAGGAGTGCGCAAGAGCCGGCATCGCGGCGATCCAGGAAACGATGACGGAACCAGCTCTTGTGCCTGGGCGGACCAACCTGCTCATTGAGAGCGGGGAATCCAAATGAGATCGGGAAATAACATGAGGCCGAGCGTCGGTTCGCTGGCCAGAAAGTTTGAGGGTCGGTTGGCGGAGCAGTCAGCACGAGGCGCCCAAATACTTTCGAGTATAGGAGAGGCGAATATCGGAATTGCGCATGACTTGAGAAATATCCTCGCGTTAATCGATTCGTGTTTAGGATTGGCAGAGCAGAACATAGGCGACCCGGACAAGATACGTGCTTTCATTGGGGGCGCGCGGGAGGGAGTCGATCGCGGATTGCGACTGACATCCGAACTTCTCACCGTTGCGCGCCAAAACGAGCTTCCTGTTTCCGCGGCGGACGTGAACGAGCTACTCGCCAATTTGGAGTTGCTGCTGCAATACGCCAGTGGTTCATCGGTCCGCATCGACTTCCAATTTTCTCCCAATCTACCAAAATGCTTTTTAGATCCACCGCAATTCGCGGTCGCGATTTTGAATCTCGTCATTAACGCACGTGATGCTATGCCGAACGGAGGCGTAATTGAGGTCACGACCACCAGCCTGGATCGAGAAGCAGATAACGGTGAAGGAGGGGTCGCAGCAGCCTATGTCCGCGTTCGGGTGAAGGACAACGGCTTGGGTATGACCAATGACATAATGAAGAACATATTTGAGCCGTTCTTTACCACCAAAGGTAGAACGGGACTGGCTTAGGCATTCCTCAAGTTTGTGCCTTCATTCGTCAGATTGGCGGACGCTTGTATGTTGATAGCAACGTGGGTCATGGCACCGCCTTCGACCTCTGTTTTGCCCGCAATTGAAGCGAAGAAAAATGTACCTCAATTGGAGGCCTGCTGACATAGTTGGGCCTTTTGGCTCAAACTGCATTACTGCGCATATCCGTTATCTCTTTGCGTCTGAGAGGCGAGCTCTCCGTCACGAGACCCTCGCAGGCTACGAATGCACCGCTCATAACCTATGTTCAATCGGCTGACCCATCAGAAAATCGCGGGCGTCGTCCTGGACGTCGTGCCGCGGCTCGTCGCCAATGGCGCGTAAGTTGTGATCCACGGCAGGATCCGGGGACAGTGAATGCTGGCGATGATTTCGGCTTTGCTAGCGTTTGCCAAAGCGACGCCTGATGACGCGGAAGAAAACTCGATGTTAGTTTATCACGACGGCCAGGCTTGGAAGCGTCTTCAACGCCGAGCTATGCTGCGGGACCTCAGTTGGAAACGATCGGCACAACGGTACTTGAAGCTTGATGCCGCTCTTCTAGGTCGAACACGACGTCGGATTGACGAGCGATCGCCAACGCCTGACGATTGTTCGCCCCTGCGAAAGACCCGCCCCGGGATGGTGCGGCAGTCGGTGGGCTACCAACTTAGAACGGAGATGACGCGATGAAACCGACAAAGGCGCTTCACGATCTAGGTCAAAGCTTGTGGCTCGACAACATCAGCCGCGATTTTCTGAACAACCGCATCTTGTAACAGTACATTGACGAGTTCGCGGTGACGGGACTAACATCGAACCCCACGATTTTCGATCATGCGATCAAAAACAGCACGACCTATGACGCCGATATTTCCAGGAATGCATTGTCGACGAAAGGAACGGAGGAGGTTTTCTTCGACTTGGCATTGGAAGATCTGACCAGGGCTGCCGAACTGTTCCAACCTGTCTTCGCCCGGACAAACGGGATCGATGGTTGGGTGTCGCTTGAGGTTTCGCCTCTCTTAGCCCATGACACCGGCAGCACTCTTAAGGCGGCGTGTGATCTTCACCGGCGTGGCGGCAAGCCCAACTTGTTCATCAAGATTCCTGGAACTGCGGAAGGGCTACCTGCCATTGAGGCGGCTATCTTTGCTGGCGTCCCGATCAACGTCACGCTGCTTTTTTCTTGGGAGCAATATGTCGCGACGGCCGACGCCTATCTACGCGGCGTCGAGCGGCGAATTGCTGCGGGACTGAACCCGGCGGTCGCCTCGGTCGCCTCGCTCTTTGTCAGTCGCTGGGACATCGCGGTCGCCGGCAAGGTTCCGGGCGAGCTAGCCAACCGGCTCGGCATAGCGGTCGCCCAGCGGACCTACAAGGCTTATCGAGAGTTGCTCGCATCCCCGCGCTTCCTGCGCGCAGCGAACGCGGGTGCGCTGCCGCAGCGCCTGCTATGGGCCAGTACCGGCACCAAGGATCCGCGCGCCTCCGATATCCTTTACATCAAAGCACTCGCGGCACCTTTCACGATTAACACAATACCCGACGCTACGCTCGAAGCCTTCGACGACCACGGCGAGGTTGACACCACGCTCGCTCCTGACGGGGGCAACTGCGAGAGAGCTCTCACTGACTTCGTAAGGGCCGGTATCGATATCGGCGCGCTCGCCATTAAGCTGCAGAACGATGGCGCTAAGTCCTTTGTCAAGTCTTGGAAGGATCTGATGGGTCGTATCGAATCCAAGAGCGCGGCGATCCGAAAAGCGAGCTGAAGCAGTCAGCAACAACAACGTCCCTTACGCCTGACTCTATGAGAGAGCGTCGCTGGCATTCCAGCTTTAGGCATCTCAACTCCGTCAAACAAAGCGGTGCCTCCGTCGATGGCCGGCTCGTCGATATCAAAGATATCTGCTTGGTCTTGCGTGCGAATGCATCTGCCCAGCCTATGGCAGAACGATGGCCAAGAAGGGCGATGTGCAGACGCATCATTTTGTACGTGGCGGTGACAAAGTAGGCCACGGGGCGCCGGCTTAATGCGGGCGCGGGCGGAGAAAAAACCGTCCAGTGGCTCTCTTTTTGGGGGTCGGCCCGCAATGTGCCTTGAGGGCATCGCCGAGCATCAGCGACGCGAGGATGGCTGTCACTCACCGGCAACAACTGCTATTCATGTGCGGCAGGAGAATCATCTATGACTGCACGAGTGCTGTCCATCACTGCCATTGCCATTTGGTTTGTTACCATTGCCGTCGCCGCATTCTTCTTCGTTCGCGGTCAGACGCAAGTGGCGCCCGACGGACGCACGACTGTTCTGCTGGGATCGGATGAGCGCAATCTCGTGCTCTCCGAAATGCGCAGTATGCTTGAGACCGTGCAGATTGTCGTCGAGGGGGTGAAGGAAGGCGACATGAAGCAGGTTGCGCAGGCGGCGCGCGCGAGCGGTATGGCAACGGCCGCCGACGTCAATCCGGCACTGATGGCCAAGTTGCCACTCGAGTTCAAGCAGCTAGGGCTCAGCGTCCATAAGCGCTTCGATGAGATTGCTACCGCAGCCGACTCGGGTACGAGCCGCGAGCAGGTGCTAGCGACACTCAGCACGCAGCTGTCGGCCTGTGTCGCCTGCCATGCGAGCTATCGCTTCGACGCGGTGACGCCGGCGGCGAAGTGAGTGAGGACAAAGAAACAAGCCTGAGGGTTTTGCTGCACTGAATGCGGCGCGCAGTCGCGGCAGCGAATATTGTTCGTATGACTATCAGCGGCTCTTGAAAGCGCACGGCATCATCCCGTAACGAGCGGCAAGGGCAATTGCTACGATCACGATTGGCGCCGATCGTGACTCCACTCCGACCGGCTTTTTTTGATTGTCTTTATGGCGTTACTGTTGGCACCTGCAGCGATCTGACCTCTGTGCCGATTCACAGCCGAAGCTACGAAATGTCAGAGTGCTCATGCCGCGATCCGCAAAGCGGAGCAGTTGTCCCGAGTTGCAGGAAATGTTGGTGCGGTTGCATTCAGCCGCGCTGGAGATCCGGCCTTAGCAAATCTTAGCGAAATTCGAATCTGGATTTGCTGGGCTGCGTCACACTTACGGGATCGGATGCCGGAAATGAGTCGATCAAGCCTTCTTCCAACTGTTGATCGATACGTCGGTTATTTGCCCTATCGATATCCGTCACGCTCATGGCGAAATCCTTGTTTACACGTTTAATCTGCCACTGAACATACTCAATGATATCGCCGAACTCAGCTTCGATATCGTTGGCTGATATGCCCTCCGTTTTAGCCATCTCAAGGCACTTACAAACAAGCGCCTTAGCAAGCCTGGTATCCCCCTTCGCCTGATAACCCTCGGCGTGGATGTGAGACTGGACCCAAAGGTCAACGAATGTACGAACCTTGTCGCCCAAGGTGCCCTCCATCCGTTAGTAGGCAAGCAAGCGTGAAGCGCGCCGCTGTCGCCCATCCATGCTAGTCGTTGAGATTGATCTCAAGGATTCCGGCCTCGGGTGATCGAAAACAACAGAACCGCAGCGCGCTACCATCCGAGGTCGATCGGAACACCACTTGATCATCACCGTGCCACTGGCTCAACTCCGCCACCAAATCCTCGACCGTTAGCGGCCTCTCGATATCTGGTGCGTTCCTGATTGGGGGGACACCGCCTGGGCACACTTCATTATTGCGATTCATGATCAAACAACTCCGGTAAATCTCAGCCGCGACTATGCTACCCGTCAGCCGGGCAAACCTATCGTAGGCTGAAGCAGTTTCCCGCGGCAGAAGGCGTTAAGGAGTGTCAGGTCTCCAACTACCATTAACTCACGACAATGGAGACGTATATTGCACGCCGCGTCAATTCTTCGTGCTGATGCCACACACTGCTGACAAAAGGAGCAGCTTTATCCGTTTTGTAAGCAGCAGACACCAGCGCGCTAATGCCAACCAATGTTCCGATGACTAGAATTGTTGCTACAACTATCTTCATGTCACCTCATCTTTCATGGCCACCTCTTTCCCTTTGATCACTGAGAGGGCCGGAACTTTCCGGAGAAGACAAAGAATCGTGAGCAGTAACGACGTATCCTCGATTCCCCTGAGCGAGTGCGGAACGCCCCCTTCGAGATACACCCATTGACCTGCCGAAAGTTCAAGTGACGTTTCAGGCAAGCCGAGCAGAGCCGACCTTCCAGGCAATGCAGCGTGATGGGACCATCAACTTGGTGCGCCTTGATATCCGTGCCAGCGTGAACGATGAGGCGCACGACCTCGAACGCTTCCGATTTTACGACGGCGGTTGTCCGCGCGTCCTTCAGCTTCGGACTCAATGGTGCGAGATCAAAAACTTCTTCGGGGCTGGCGTAGTGCATGGCCATTGCACTCGTCTCCCTCCGCATGAGCAGGTCACAGGTGACCGACCTCGATATTGACCTATATTTTAAGTCACTGAAGTAAAGGCCAAGGCGGCAATCATCCCTCCAAAAGTTAGAACAACCCCGGCGACAAGCATTGGCACAAGGCTCGCACTGGAACGCGGATCAGCCTGCCTGTTGGCGAAGTCTTCGGCGTCCTTTTGCAATTCGGCTGCTTTTTGAACTTGATCAACGGTATTCATTGAGAACCTTTCTCAGCCCCTCGTTAGTTTGGTTGGTGTACAGAACCAAAATCAAGCTACCGTTCCATCTTCGTGAAGTGAGCAGAGCGACCCGGTACCTACTGGTACTCGTACCGGATCACGGAGTTTGCGGCGAAGGAAGGGACTAGGACCCTCGCCACGAGTCAAATCTACACCTCTAAAAAGAAATATCAAGGATATATCTTTACGCCCTGACCAGCCGTAATCGCCACGAACTTTTACGCTTCATCATGGACCCACAGGTTCGCGGCAAATGATGATGACTCGCGTTGGTTTGCGCCGGTGGCTATCTGCTACACCGCGACAGTAACAAATTAGGAGCGAAGTTTTGTCCAAAAAGAAAGCGGCAGTTCGCCGCGACTGGACGAACGACGACGATCGCACTCTCAAGGCACTCGCGAAGCAAAGGCTGGCGTAGCCAAGATCGCTAAAAAGCTAAAGCGAACTCCCGGTGCAACGGCAGCGAAGGCGTGCGCCTTAGGTATTTCTCTGAGCACAACGTAGTGCAGCACATCTACCGCGCACCAGTATGTCCATGGTCGCGCGGTATGATGTCCCCCATCGTGCGGTCAGCTGTGTCTCGCCTGGTGCAGAACAATCTCTTCCTGCGTTCGCAAATCGTGGCCGGATTTTATTCCGCCGGTGACACTTCGGCAAACGCCATTTGTGTCACGTGCTGCTCTCGTAAATGAGCTACTACAGTGGCTCGCGCACCCATTTGTCATTGAACAAGGACGCGCCGATGTCACGGACCACCGAGACAGCATTTTCTGCCATCCGATCCTGGACGGACTGCACCATCAATATGTCCGGATTTGATTTGCGGTAGGCACAGTCTTGTCATCGAGCAGTCGCACCTTCCGGCAAAGAAGACGCTCGACCCAACGACCAGTTCGGTATTGTTTCGTTGCTCTAGCACTACTTTGGCAGATTTATTAGATGGATCGTCTCAACAGGATTCTCGAATCACGTTTTCAATGATTCATGGGTGGTCGGCTTTTTGGAGA
>NZ_JAVDPZ010000058.1:0-12221 GCF_031453995.1 Nitrobacter vulgaris
GGCTTCGCTGCTTGCGTGTCCACATCCCAAGTGTGAATCATATTCGCTGCGATACCGGAATCCCCGCCTAGCCCAATTTTCAAACAGGCTCTAAGCTGCCGAATTGCGCGCGATCCTTCTCTTCGGCCGAATACTGCCTGCGGGTCGCACGGCGGATGTCCTTGATGAGCTTGCTCCGCTGGCGCCTTTCCTGTCCCGGATTTCTTTCTCATCTTCGCTCCTTTGAAAGGCTACGATGAACCAGAAATCCTCCGCTCTCAGTCAAGCCGCTTTGGTCCCATCAGCGCTGACACCGGACAGGTCAGACTAATCCTGAGTTGGAGCGCATTAGCGGTCCTCAGAAGCTCTCTATGCTCTTCATCGCCGTCGGATTTATTACTTTGGTCGGACTGCTGGCCTGCTTGCCGGACGTCGCGGCGCCCTTCAAATGAAAACCCCCGCCAAAGCGGACTCGAACGGAGAGCATCAGCCGCAAGATGCTGGGCACCGAAGCGTTAAAAACCTCATTCGAACGATGGCTATGATCGATGCTGACGTTGGTGGTTCATCTGCCATTTCTGTATTTCGGAACGGTCGTCTTCGCGGCCATTTACATCGGCGTCGCTCGACGTCGCCGTCCCAAACGTCGCCGACATAGAGAATTTGATGAATGACAACCAGCAGACCCTAGACCCTGCGAAAGCCTTGGCTGATATCCAGGCGCTGGCCTGCGTTGCTCTAGAGAGCGCAGACCCTGCCGTCATGCGGCGCGATTTAGAAATGATCCTAACGACCACGGAAGAAGCGCTGCAGCCGAGGGTCGATCACTCTCGCCCGTGTGATCCCCGAACCCGAACTAGCCCGCTGTGGTTACTCCGGCGGGCCTTTTTGCTGCTCTCTGCGCCTGATTTTCGGCCGCTCGGCGCTAGCCGATTGGTGGCGGACTGCCATCGATCCAGAAACGCCCTCGTTGCGGCGAACGGTGGACCCGTCCACCGGGTCTATAACGCGATCTAATCGCCAGGCCGACTCTCAAGGCCGAGGCCGCGCTCGATGGCGGCGATCTTAGTGTCTAGTTCAGCTAGCCAGTCTTTGGCAGCGATCATACGGGGCTTGCCACGTCTGGCCTCCGACACAACCAAAGCTTCTTTCAGCCGGCGTAGACTTTGAAGTTCAATGCTTTTGGCAGGCTCCCAACCATGGCGTTCTCCTTCATGCAGCTTCTGAAATTCGGGAGGTCGATCGGCGCCGAGCCGGCTTCCCGCCGGGTGGTCGCGGACCATTGTCGAGTTCGGACAAAGCTTCCAGAATGTCGTCGATCGACACTGGTTGGAGCTGTCCCGGAAGTGCCCTTAGCGAGGGGTACGACGTGATAGCGGCGGCGTCCGAGGCCCAAGATGCCAAGATCGATCTCTTCTCGGCTAGCGTTAGTTCTTCGTCCGCCAGGACGTCGCGGGGGTGGTCGTAGACCGCCCCAGGATGAAGGATTGCGTTGAGGTCGTAAACGTTGAGGTCGTAAACGTTGTCGTCAAATGCACGGCCGGAATTGTTCATGTTGTCCTCCTCTCTCCTTTCGTTTCGGACGACGAAAAAATTAGGAATGGCTGTGGCGGCGGTCAAGATTTTGAAAGCAGAATTTTTCTAATCGCCTCCACTAGCCGACGATCTCGTTGCTCGAAAAAAACTGGGCGATTTCGACTACAGCGGTCTCAGTCGTGTCTGATCCATGCACGGAAATTTTCGCAGACCGACTTCGCATAGAGCTTGCGAATGGTGCCGTCGGCCGCCTTGGACGGGTCGGCTGCGCCGATGATCTCACGATGCTTGAGGATCGCGTTCTCGCCCTCGAGCACCTGCACGACCACCGGCCCAGAAATCATGAAGTCAACGAGTTCTTCGAAGAAGGGACGCGTCTTGTGCACGGCGTAAAACATCTCGGCCTGCTCACGGGTCATGCGGATGCGCTTTTGGGCCACGATCCGAAGCCCGGCTTTCTCGATCAGGGCGTTGATCGCGCCGGTCAGGTTTCGCGCGGTCGCGTCCGAAGGTCGCGCCCTTTACCTGAACGTAATCAGCCAAGCTGAATTGCCGTTTGAAATGGCGAGTGGAGATGCCGCGATACAGGTACTCTCGCTTTGTTTGTTCGGTCTTGGTGCCTTCGATGGTGACAACGTTCTGCTCTGCGGTGATGGAAATCTCTTCAGGCGAGAAGCCGGCAACCGCCAACGAGATCTGGTATCGATCCTCGCTTAACCGTTCAATGTTGTAGGGTGGGTAAGTATCCTCTGCGGCACGCTGAGCGGTTTCCGCGAGGTTCAGGAGGCGGTCAAAACCGATGGTAGACCGCGACAAGGTGGGCATTTCTTTAGGCCCCGCCGGCTTCTCTCAACCGGAACGGGTGAGCCCACAATCCACATGATCCCGCCCGATCAGGCCCGCCGTTGATGCATTTCCGGCGCGCCTGTTTGGGTACTCATGAGCGCGGTGAGATTGTCTGCCCGGGAGGCGAATGTTCCGGTCGAGAACATTCGCGTGCGGCTCCGACCGCTCGCTGATATCGGTCTTTCTCGGAAGGACATCCACGAAGCCCCACATTATCCGAAACGCGGGAATCGCTGATCACTTGTCCCGTACGTAATAGGGAACGTTCAGCTGGCTCGCAAAATTATGTGATGCTGGATAACTTTCCTTTCCTCCAATCCATCCACCGGCCCGCCGAGTTCCCGGCGACGGGCGTGCCCCACGCGAGCGAAATCCTACAACCGCTACGTGCGATGGCGAAAGGTCAGCGTGTGGGACCGGCTGATGGACGCCATCACCGCCGCACATGATGGCGACATCCAGATGATCGACAGTACCTCCGTTCGCGCGCACCAACAGGCCGCGACGGCAAAAAGGAGGGTACAGATCACTGCCTCGGTCGCTCCCGAGGCGGCCTCAGACGAAGATCCACGTCGTCGTCGATGCGCAGGGCCTCCCAATCCGGCTCGGCCTGACTGCGGGGCAGACGCATTGATGGGCAGCTCGCTGACACGCTGCTCGACCATCTCGGCCCGCGCACCATCGTGCTGGCAGACAAAGCTTGCGACGCCGACCGCATCCGTGAGCTGATCCAAGAACAAGGCGCCACGCCCAACATCCCGCCGAAGAGCACGGCATTGGAAGCCCTGCTTCAGCAAACGGCTCTACCGCGAGCGCAATCTTATCGAACCGTTCTTCTCCAACCTGAAGAAGCTCTTCCGTCGCGTCGCCACCCGCTACGACAAGCTCGCCGCCAACTTCCTCGCCATGGTCCAGCTCGCCTCAATACGGTCGTGGCTTCGCGCTTATGAGTTTACGACCTAAGCCGAATTCGCCGTTCAGCTAGACGCTATTCAGTTTTGGACCGCTTCGAAGGTTGGTGGCTTCGCGGCGAAGAGTTTCATTTATCCGGATCGACCGAAAGGCTTGCCGCGACTTCGCGAGCCGGTTGGTATTGATCGATCTGGGAGAGGACAGGACACAGAAAGCCCCGCCGGTTCGCTCCGGCGGGGACAATATGTTCTACAGGACCAATCTCAGTGCATGTCCGTGCAGACCTTCAAGGTTTTGATGCCGGTTTCTGCTTCGGCCCTAGTTTTAAAAATTCCGTTGTCGACAATGGTAGTCGTGGTCGTCGGCTTCTGGTCCACGATCCTACACTTCTTCGTCGCCGGGTCGCGGACTACGTAGTATTCTTCGTGAACTACGGCCTGAGCCAATGCGGATGTGGCCGCGAATGCTATGACCGCGCTCAAAATAACTTTCTTCATTGATGCGTTCCTCCGTTGTTCAACGGAGAGCCAAACGCGGTTGGCTTTGGGTTTGTTCCTCGCTCGCAGCTCATGTGGTTAGGGGTTTGGGCGCCGCTCAGCCGCCTATTTATCGGTAACCAGCACTCCTGCCTTCGGGGTTGCCAATCGGCAGCGAAGTGTCGCCGTGCACGGCCTTGCAGAAGACGATACGCGCCATGAATACGAATGGGCTGCCATGCTCCGCTGCCAGCACCCTCGCTGCTCGCTGCCATAGCTCATATGCGCAACGCTCGATCTGCTCTTGCGTTGGATCGCTTTCACACCGCTTGAGGGCGCACGGTCCCGCGGGGGCTTTGTATGCTGAGGGTGCGGGGCCGTGCGGGGCCGTGCGGGGCCGCGGTCGACCACGGCCCATTGGTATAATCGGCGATGCGGCGGGTCAGTTCCGAAAATGCGGTTGCTGGCTTACCAATCGGGACGCCTCCGCAGCGCGCCTTCGGCGAGCGCGTTCCAGTCCGCGGCGAGCCTCAGCCACGCCTGCCTGTCGAGGTCATACCTGGCCTGCTCCGTCCGACGTTATGGTCGGACATCCATTTGGGACCGTCCGGCAAGCGGAGCATGATCAGGATCTCGGAAGGGTCCGTCATGTCGGCCGCCGGAGCTCGGCCGACGCGAGCCATTTCTGCACGCGCGAAGACGCTTCGATCTGGCTGACGCGGCGCATGAGGAGGTCGCGGTACGCTTCGGAAGGGGATTTCTCCGCCTCTTCTAGGAGGCGCTGCGCCTCTTCGTCGAGGCGCTCCTGGAAGGTCTTATCGTGCTTGACGCGGATATGCAGGCTCATGACGGCTGTTCCTTTCCCTGCGAGGAAGGCTGAGCGCGACAAAGCGGTTTCGTCATATGCGAAGGAGTAGCGCGCTAATGTGCGCCTGAAATCGGCAAAGCGCGAATCATTTTTCTAGGCACTGGCGATTATTTTTTAGGCGCGGCGCCGACAGACAGTACCCTCACCGGAGGAGGCGGCGTCAGGACCCAAGCTCCATTCCCGTCACTTCGGTGGCCGCAATGCGGAAGCCGATGCTGCGTAGGAGCGCGGAGAAGTTGGGAGGCACGGTGATTTCGGAGGTGTAACTTCCAGAGGGAGTTACACCTCCAGCGGCCGCAATCGGCCTCACGCACTAAAGAAATCCGCGAGGCTCGCCCGCCAGATCCGTGAAGCCGCAGTCCTGGCATTGTTCCGACGCGTCAGCGTTGCCGGCAAGTTTGCTGCGCGCTGTGGCGTGAGGGGCGTGAGCTAATGTCGGTGACGATAGCAGTGGTACTTCCCTTTCTTCCAATAACCGTGGCATCGATGGCCATGACGGTGGTGTCCGTAGTAGTGGCCTCGACTTGGGTAGTAATATCCCTGATTATAGTAGTGTCCTTGGTTCGGGTAGTATTGTCCCTGATAGTATCCCTGATTAAAATACTGTCCCTGGTATGGTGCGCCGAACAATCCACCGACTGCACCTGCAGCACCACCCACACCAGCACCGACCGCACCGCCAACTATGCCGCCTACCGGTCCCGCTGCACGACTACCCTCGTATGCGCCTTGGTTGGCGCCACGCTCCATTCCGCCGAAGACGCCCTGAGCATGCACTTGATGCGGTATGGCAACTAGTGCCAGCACCACTGCAGCGGCTACTATTGGAAATACGTTTTTGATCCTCATCGGTGTTTCTGTCCTTTACTTGGATGATCAACTCCAACGGACTGTGCAGCGCCAAGTTCCACCATTCCGGGGACTCGAAAGAGGTTTCTTACTCTAGCGTTAATAAAATCGGCTCTGCAGTCGCGTGAATGCTAGGCTCAGAACCCATTAAATCTGTTGCGAGAGGACTGGCGGGTTGATTCAATGGTGATGTTTGGGACATCGCCATGGCCGATTTGTTGTTGCTGTCGGAGGCGCAGATGCGCCGGATTGAGCCGTATTTTCCGCTGTCGCACGGGATTGCAAGGGTTGACGATCGACGGGTGATCAGCGGCATCGTCTTCGTCATCAGAAACGGTGTGCGCTGGCGCGATGCGCCGCCCGGATATGGTCCGCATAAGGCGATCTATAACCGGTTCGTGCGTTGGAGCCGGCTCGGCGTGTTCAACAATATCTGCCGAGCTGGCACGCATAAGGTGACAAGCCCTCTCTCCTGATGATCGATGCGACGCATCTGAAGGCGCATCGCACCGCCGCCAGCCTTTTAAAAAAGGACCTGTTTCCCGATGTATCGGGAGCACGAAGGGCGGCTTGAACTCCAAGCTGCACGCCGGTCTGCGACGGTCAGGGACGCCCTGTCATCATGCTGCTCAGCGAAGGCCAGATGAGCGATTATAAGGGGGCGGCCTTGATGATCGATGCGCTGCCGCCCGGGAAGCAGTTGCTTGGCGACAAGGGCTACGACGCCAACTGGTTCCGCCAGGCGCTCGCGGCCCGCGGCATCACGGCCTGCATCCCATCGAAGGCCAGCCGCGCAAAGCCGATCGAACATGACCGCATGCTCTATCGCCAACGACACAAGATCGAAAATGCGTTCGGCAGGCTCAAGGACTGGCGCCGCATCCACACCCGCTACGATCGATGCTCACATACCTTCATGTCTGCCATCTGCATCGCTGCAGCCGGCTCTGATCAATGAATCCTGAGCCCAGTGTAAAAGTCCGGGCGTGTTAATCGTAGACCGCTGCAGCGGGTCGGATCGGACGAATTCCAGTCGGAATCGGCTCAATGCCTTAGGGAGCAGCATCGCACTCGTGCCGGCCACCGCTAGGAACCGCCGTCACAAGCCGCGGGCCAGTCCAAACCTCGAGCTTGCTATCGCCGGCGAAATGCTAGCCTTCCGGAGCGCTTCAGCATCGTTGCGACAGGTCATTTTGTCAAAACCGGCAATGCGGCCATCATCGCCGATTAGATAAGCTTGATATTTCTTCATGTTCCCGCCTCCTGGGCACAAAGGGGCGGCCGTAAACGTTTCCCGGCTGGTGAGGTTCCAAACGGGGTTAAGAGAATTGCAAGCTCATTGCCATCAGTGCTTCGGCTTGTGAAGACGATAACCAGAAGCTAGATGACGATCGCCTCTTGCGTAATCAGAGCCGCGCATCGAGATTGCAGTTGCCCCGCTGTAGACCGGCGAATGGATGAAACTTTTGTCTCACTTCTAGGTTGTGGGAGGGCGTTGACGACGTGCTTATTTCGAACCTCACTTTTCCGACGTTATTCCCTCAAGGAGACTAAGATGCGTAGCTCGATAATGCTGATAGCCGGAGCACTGGCGATTCTTGCGGGTCCCCTCGCGCAGCCTGCGCACGCCGACAGCAAAGACGAATTCAAGAAGGGATGCGAATCCAGCCGGCCGCCAGGCTCATTTGTCGAGAACGTGGATAATGTCCAATGCAACACGAGCGGCGGCACCACGATCACGTGCGATAAATCAATCAAGCAGTGCGGCGTGGCCTCGCTGGGCCCGGAAAAGCCGTGCACGCCCGGCGTCACGCATCGACTGGACCGGACAAGCGAGGTACTCGGCTTGAGTTGTCAGCCGATCGTGGTTCGCGATAGGACCGTGCCCTCCGGCATGGACTTGGATCACTCTGACCCCGCTTTTCCGGGATCGCGTCACTGATCCAGGTCGCGCCGTAACCGCCGCGAAATGCCAAGGAAGCCGTCAGCGCCCATTAGGCACTGGCGGCTTTTGTTTGCGCTACCTCGCCTCACTCAGATTGCACTGCTTGCCATTCCCGACGGGCCGGGAAAGCACGTCGCAGGAGAGAATAAACCATAAATCTGAGAAGGAAGTGCCCAAGCCGAGCGCATTGCAACCAACGTAAAATAGAACGCGTTATGCACCGGATTTGATGTTTTGGAGAGAGGATAGCGGCATGAAGAAGAAGCTGATGATAATTGCGACCGTAGCCACGGTCGGCAGCGCCCTCGTCGTATCGGCACCTGCTCAGGCTCAGCGATTTGGACCTGGTCTTGGAGTCGGCCTTGCCGTCGGCGCGCTCGCAGCGGGCGCAGCTGCGAGCTCCTTCTATGGACCGTACGGGTATTATGGCGGAGGCCCGTACTATGGATATGGCTATAGACCGGCCTACTATGGCGGCTGGGGTGGCTATGCTCCAGCGTATTATGGCGGCTATGCTCCGGCGTATTATGGCGGGTGGGGCCGCGGTTACTATGGCGGATATCGAGGCTGGGGCTATCGCGGAGGCTGGGGTGGTCGCGGTTATTATGGTGGCCGCGGCTATTACGGAGGCCGCGCGTTTTACGGCGGTCGTCGACGCTACTAATCTGAGTTTGAAACACCGGAGAGATCGCGGTGAGATCTCTCCGGAACACGGACGCCTGCATTGTGGCCCGCGTGATAGCATTCACCACCTGTGAAGAGCATCAGTTCGCTTTGGCCCTGCTCGCCGGACAGTCAGCCTGACGTCGATTCAGCCGCGTTTGCGGTGACGAAGATCAGGCCGACTTTCCGACGAGAGTCTCAGTCATCGGGCAGGTTCACGGCAGAGATTGATCCCATCATTTGCCGCAATTGACCGACCGAGTGACCCCGCGTCGACAGTGCAAAACCGACAAATGATCGCCCCGTTAATTCAAAGACATGGCCGGTTGGGTACGCCGCGGGTTGCTGGTCCGGTTGGTTGGTATCGATGATACAAAGCCACTGTGTCCCATCACTGACATCTGGCAAGGTCAAGTTCACCACGTCATGATACGAATTATAGGCGAGAAGAATGGTTGTATCCGAACCGCGGCGTTTGATTCCTGTCCGCTGGGCACGACCGTCAAGTAGCATACCGAAGCATCGAGCATTATCGTCCTGCCATTGCTCTGCTGTCATCTCGCGACCATCAGGTGAAAGCCATGTGACGTCCTTAACGTCCAATTCCTCATTGTAGGTTCCGAGGGGGAAGCGCGTGCGGTTGAGAATCGGAAAAGCGCGCCGGATGGCAATGAGCTTTCGCGTGAACTCGCGGAGCTCACGCCCCGGGGATGATTGTGATGTCCAGTCGAGCCAACTCGTCTCGTTATCCTGGGCGTAAGCGTTGTTATTTCCACTTTGTGTATGGCCAAACTCATCACCAGCGAGCAGCATTGGCGTGCCAAGTGACAGAATCGTGGTTGCCAGAAGGTTGCGTTTTTGGCGCTCTCTCAATCGAACGATGTTCTGATCGTCAGTCGGCCCTTCGACCCCATGGTTCCAGGAATGGTTATTGGAGTGGCCATCACGATTGTCTTCGCCGTTCGCTTCGTTGTGTTTGTGGTCGTAAGACACAAGGTCATTCAGATTAAACCCATCGTGAGCGGTGATAAAGTTGACCGTCGACCAAGGCTTGCGTCCACGCTTGTTGAACAGATCGCCAGATCCAGAAATGCGTTTTGCCATTTCGGGAAGCATTCCGGTGTCGCCCTTCCAATAGCTGCGTACTGTGTCGCGAAACTTATCGTTCCATTCTGCCCAGCCAGGCGGGAATTGGCCGACCTGATAGCCTCCTGGTCCGATATCCCATGGTTCGGCTATCAGTTTGACGCTCGAAAGAACCGGGTCCTGGCGACAGGTGTCAAGAAAGCCTCCACCTTCGTCGAAGCCATAGGGCTCACGCGCAAGAATTGTCGCAAGGTCGAATCGGAAGCCATCGACCCGCATTTCTGTTGCCCAGTACCGCAATGAATCGGCGACCATTTGCAACACGCGCTGGTGAGACAGGTTGACTGTGTTTCCGGTCCCGGTGTCATTTATGTAGTAGCGCCTCTGATCGGGCATGAGTCGATAATAGCTGGAGTTGTCGATTCCTTTGAACGAGAGGGTTGGGCCTAGCTCGTTGCCTTCAGCCGTATGGTTATAAACGACGTCCAGGATCACCTCGAGCCCGCTCGCGTGAAACTGGTTGATCATTTCTTTGAATTCGCCCACCCCGCCGGAGCGCTGATAACGTGGATCGGCGGCAAAAAAGCCTAGCGAATTATAGCCCCAATAATTGCGAAGTCCTTTTTCGATGAGATAGCTATCGTCCACGAAGGCGTGAACGGGAAGCAATTCTGCAGCCGTGATCCCGATAGAACGTAGATACTCCGGTATCCTTGGATGGGCCAATCCTAGGAACGTGCCACGATCCTGCTCCGGCACCATGGGGTGGCGCTTGGTGAAGCCCTTGACGTGCATTTCATAGATAACTGTCTGCTCCCAGGGATTATCAGGCTTTGCCAGCCGTCCCCAAGTGAACGCTGGATCCACAACCCGGCATTTCTGCATGAGCTTGGCACTATCACGGTTGTCAAAGGATAAGTCTTTGTCCGCATGGCCGAGTTCATAGCCGAAGAGCTCAGGTCCCCAACGCAGTTCGCCGACCAATTGCTTCGCATAGGGATCAAGCAGAAGCTTGTTGGGATTAAAGCGGTGCCCGGCCAACGGCTCAAATGGGCCGTGAACGCGATATCCATAGACTGTTCCGGGCCGAGCAGTTGGTAGGTAGCCGTGCCATACCTCGTCGGTGTACTCGGGAAGCTCGATCCTCTCGAGCTCGGTCTCGCCGTCGTCATCAAAAAGGCAGAGTTCGACCTTTGTGGCATTCGCCGAAAAGATCGCAAAATTGACGCCAAGACCATCCCAGGTCGCCCCTAAAGGAAACGGCTTACCTTCTTGTACTTGGGTTTTTCGAAGACCGGCTGCGAGAACAGAGAGTGCCTTTCGCTCGTCCGACGCGGTCTCGTTCATTTGATGTCCCCAAAGGGGAACAACGTGAAACGTCGATATTGAGTTCCAATCATGCGCAGATCTTCAGGAGTGTTCATCGAAACCCAAAATGCCGTGGAGCTCTTCTGCCCATTTCTTTCTAAGTTGAAGAGTTGGTTTATCATCGTTGATTGAATGCCCCGGGTTTGCCGGAGGCTATTTCGTTTGAGTCACGCCGCCAGTTTCTGCTCATTGAGCGTAGCGTAGTAACGTTCCTCAGCTTCGGCCGGCGGGATGTTGCCGATTGACTCCAGCAGCCGGCGATTGTTGAACTAGTCGACCCAGCTCAGCGTCGCGAGCTCGACGGCTTCGAAACTCCGCCAAGTTCCACGTCTGACCTCAGCCTTGTAGAGCCCATTGATCGTTTTCCGTGTCCAGGAAGCCTGCCCGCCAGCGCTGCGTCATTGCCGTTCTCGAAAGGTCGAAGGATTTATCCGGTCCGGCCTCTCCGAGACCTGGTCGATAGCTAATGAGGTAGATCGAGTCCTGGACAACTTTACCCTCGAGTTGTGCCCGCAGCCGGCGAGCTTCCACAGCATAATCGCAGACGTTGATAAGTCTGATTTCCAAACAGTAGATCATTTTTTCGTTCTGCCGCCGCTTCCAGCCCATCAGGCACGGGTCCGTCTCGCGCGAAAAGATCGATGATGTAGAGATGGACTGGTCTTGTTACTTCGAGAATGGGATCAAAGGACGCATTGAGCGAAAGACCGCCGTCTCCCAGCCACTTGTCGTCGATGGGTACAGGACCGAATTCAGCAAGAAGCCTGCACTCGCAAGGAGGTGCTCCATCCGGATCGTTTCCACCTGGGAGTTGAAGAGTACCGGATCGCCAGTCTGAAGGTCCGGAGCGACAATCGTGATACGGAGGGGACCGTCGTTAAGCCTGCCAAAGTCGATTAACTCACCCAGGCGCTCCCGCGCGGGCGCCAGATCGTACAAGCCGTAGAAGCGTGATGTAGGCAGGGCAAGATGCGGATAGAAAAAAACTGCTCTACCAAATAGGTGTGTGCTGATCGAATTCATCCAAGCGAAACCGTGGCGGGACGAATCGGTCTTATCAGCGCGGGAAGTCGCGTCAGCCTGCCAAAAGCTAGGCAAGTTCGACAGTCGCAGTTTGGGTCGACTGCCCGCGATCAGGGCGACGCTGTTGGCATCCGGCGGACGAGCCCATGATCCAGTCTAGCGATATCGCTTGCCTGTGCAATCGCTCGAAGGCTCCGCCGTGGTACGCGCCGAGACCAAGACCTCCAGATAAGACGAGACATGTGAGCGGACTATCGAGCATCATGACCTGTTGATGCGATCTTAATGAAAATCAACTCACGGGCCGCCGTTCCTTCATCCTGAAGATCGCTATATGATCACGACGACGAGCTCGGTCCTGGTTTAATTTTATTTCGTTCTGAGAGAACGAATCCAGTCATGCAAATAGACCAGGCGCAAACCGTAAAAAATGGTTTTGAATCGATATCGCCGCGTAAGCCTGAGCATCAACCCCAGCGCACCTGCTGGCGCCTTGTGTACTCCTCGAATGCCCTCTCGTGTTCCGGTTCGTACCGATAACGCGACCAACCGTCCTCGGCCTCGCCGTCGTATTGGGCAAAGAGAAACAGGTATATACGGAGCCGTTGGTTATCGTCGGTGTTCCGAACGTAAAACGTTCTCATGTTCCAGACCAGAGTTTGCCCATGAC
>NZ_JAVDPZ010000059.1:0-11484 GCF_031453995.1 Nitrobacter vulgaris
CCAAAAAGCCGACCACCCATGAATCATTGAAAACGTGATTCGAGAATCCTGTTGAGACGATCCATCTAATAAATCTGCCAAAGTAGTGCTAGTCGCTATCGACGCGGGTATCCCGGAACTCCGCTAGCCCGGTGCACGGCGAAGGGACGTCGTTCAGACCTACCAATCGAAGCCCGAGAGATTAGTTTCTCTCATCCACTATGGCTGCTGTGGCTGCGCATACCTCGGCGTCGCTCTGGTGTGCTTAAGGCGATGCCGGTTGCCTCTGCGTCGGGATAGTCCACGGACATCGCGCATGTGGCAAGAACTATATTTCCTATCATCGTGCGGCCCCATTGCGATCAGACGTTCACTCCCTACTTCCTAGAGAGGGTCCGGAATAGAAGTCAAACCCACCTTTCGCGAAAGGTTCGAGAGCGGAGGTTGGCTTTCAATTCAGGCAGCATTCGCGACTGTTTGGTTCAGCCGATTGCTTCCCCTCTATTCTTTTCTTTGGCCTCGTGATTCTGGGCGCCGTCATTTGGTGCTGGTGACTTGGATGGATCTCGCGATCGAGAGTTGCGCAGGTAACCTTTCGAGCGCAAACGAGATTGGAGGCGTTATGGCCGTCACATCCCGTAGAGACTCCGTCGTTTTCAAACATAGCTTCTGCATCGAAGGCATCGATCGGCCGTTTCCACCCGGTACCTATGAGGTAGTAACCGACGAGGAGGAAATCCAAGGTTTGTCGTTCCTCGCGTTCCGCCGGATAGCGACGTCCTTCAGAGCGACCGATTCGCGCAGAGCGCGTTTAACGACCGAGGCGTTCGATATTGATCCAGATGATCTGAAAGAAGCCTTGCGAATAGACGCTGTAGTCGAGCTAGGCGATGGCTTGTCCGGCTAACCGGACGGTCCTAAACGGCTGAGAATTTACCGGAGTTGTTTGATCATGAATCGCGATAATGAAGTTAGCCCCGGCGGTGTGCCCCCAGTCAGGAACGCACCAGACATCGAGAAGCTGCTAAAGGTCCATGATTTGGTGGCTGAGTTGAGCCATTGGAATGGTGATGACCAAGTGGTGTTCCCATCCACCTCAGATGGCAGCGCGCTGCGTTTCTATTGTTTTCGATCACCCGAGGCCGGAATCCTTGAGATAGATCTCGGCGACTAGCATTAGATAGGCGACAGCGGTTCGCTGTACACTTGATCGCCTAATAACGGATGGAGGACGCTTTGGGCGATAAGGTTCGTACATTCGTAGACTTTTGGATTCAATTTCACATCCGTGCCGAGGGTTATCAGGCGAAAGGGGACACCAGGCTCGCTAGGGCGCTTGCTCGCAAGTGCGTTGAGATGGCTCAAACGGAGGGCATATCAGCTAGCGATATCGAGGCTGAGTTCGGTGATATCATCGAGTACGTTCACTGGCAGATCAAACGCGTAAACGACGATTTGGCCATGAGCGTGAGGGATATCGATAGAGCAAGTATCCGACGTATCGATCAACAGCTCGAAGAAGGGTTGATCGACTCCTTTCCGGCGTCCGATCCTGTAAGTGTGACGCAGCCCAGCAAGTCCAGATTCGAAGCTCGCTAACCGCAAAATCTCTCAAAGGCTCGGCGCAGTGCATTTATCAGCTGAAGGGTATCCAATGACTTCTGTGCGCAAAACTATCCTGGCATTATCTGCCGTAACCGGCGGCGCTCTAGTCCTTACGTCCTTGACCGCTTCGGCGGGAATCGTTTGTTCGGAAAACGTGTGCTGGCACACACCGGATCAGTACAGCTACCCGCCGGACGCGAGGATCGTCATTCACGACGATAGTTGGCGCGCCGACCCGCATGTCGTCTTCCGCGAACATGAGGGGCGAGGTTATTGGAGGGGCGACGAATGGGTGACTTGGTAACAAGTCTGCAACAGCCGTGAGAAATGGCCTTCGCTTGGTGAACGAGCTCCGAGTTGAAAGGGCTGATAGATCGCTAGCCTCGCCGAACGCTTTCAACACCACCGCGTCGGAGAATTCACCGACGGACGGATCTCAGGTGCGACTGCCAACGTCTTTCCAAATGGCCTCCGGGCGCAAGTACGCTCCGCTCCGCCTTATGATCTGAGATCCCACGCCACGTTCTGCGCGTCAGTTGCTTACGCTGATCAGCGCAGCATGGAAATCCGTGCCGGAGCGCCCTCGTGTAAGTCTGTGCTGGCAACATTATTGAACACTATCACCGCGCGATGAGGCCTTGCATCGGTAACTGCGTTTTTGAGGCAGCCCTGCCGTTGTTCCACTTTAAACTCTTGAACCGGAGGCAAGCTGGCTGCCCGAACCGTTGCAACGTCCTCGGCAGGGAAGACGTTGCTTGAGGCTGTAAAATTCGGTTGCGTTCCGCCGGGCGATATCCAGGTAACCGAACTGATGAATAAGTTGTAATGACCGTCGCTTGGATGATATCATTATGTGCCGGACTGATGCCTAGTCTTCGTCAATTCGCTATCGGCTTTGTTTCCTGCCCTTTCAGCAAGCTGCAGACAGTTATCTTCGTTTTCGCGAAGTGCTTTGAATCTTGGGTCATCCGCAGACACCGCCTCAGGCAGGATCATTGCCTTACCGACGTAAAGCCTACCTGGATGCCGGTGCTTGGGGGCTGCCGGTCAGCTGTAAAACCTCGTATCAATGCCTTGTAATCGCGGGCCAACGGCAGCGTACGGTGGAACAAATATTTCTTATTTCGCATGCACCCATTGCGATCAGAGTCACAGGCCCCACTTCCAGCGAGCACCTAGAAAATTAGTTTTAGGTTCGTTTCCGGAAGGAAACACCATGTCCGATACACCGATCGCTCCCACTGAATCCCCGAACACTGCACCTCCGGGCGAGGCCAAACCTACCGCTCAGGACAACACGCGCAATACCAGACCCTTGCCGGAAGCTCCGAAGCAGAAATAGCTGTCCTTGAATGGCGCGAGGGAGCCCGGCGCGTGCCGGGTTTTCTTTTTCGGGGGAAGTTATCATGTCAATTTAGACATCATTTCGCTTTCGAGACTGGCCCGTATTGCCTTGGCTTCAAGATTTCCTGGCTCCGTCATTTTGGCATTGATGACTGATGATTCTTGTCCGCTCACTGTGAATTATGGGCATCGGTAAGCCTGCTCACGGGCACGCTTCGGATTACGAAATCTCGCATTATGAAGGCGATACAAACTTCACTCATCCTTAGCAGATAGTAACGCAATCATAACTCATGACTACCTCAAGGTGCCGCGTTCACGCCAACGCGAAAATAGCGGAACAAGTCGCGCCGCCCGAGCGCTGAGATTGATCCGGCCACCGGCAACGAAAAGAGAGCTTCTATGAATGAGACATCACTGCACGAAAGAATCGCCAACGCGCTCGTTGACAACGCCGTCAACGACGGTTTTCAAATCTCCATCAGCAGTGGAGATAAAACGGTCGTTAGCCGATCACGAAATAGCGCCGAGATCATCAAAGCGATGTTTCATACCGATATGGACACGCTCACGCTTAACGTCGAAGAACGGCGCGTTGGCATCGTCACTCTAATGTACGACACCGAAAAACCCGGGCTCGAAGTAATCGGCGACCACACCGACATCCCACACATAAATCGTCTCGTCGAACACACCATGAAGGAGTTTGAGAAATGATCTCTGCGCCGAACCTGCAGGGCACTTCCGAACATACGGCTTGGCGAGGAGGGTTCGCGAAGTCTGTGATGGAGATAACATCCTGACCACCCATGCTCCGCAGGTCTCATGGGAACGACCTATGCGCCACACGAGCTGCGCTGCGCCGATCGCTCGTCACGTCGACGACTATAAGAATAGCCGCCTACTGACGCGGCATCACTTGGTTAATCGTCGCGCTTGTCATTATGCCCTCGGTGGCGAGAGCGCTTCGATGGTTTGATCGTTTCCCCAATAAGTCAATGCTGTCATGACCGCCCAATCAGACCTAATATTCAGCTGAAAAATGACCTAAATCGTCTCGTTGCCATGACTTACGCGTGACATTTGCCCATTATCTCGGTGCCTGAAGTTCTGTCGACGTCGCTAGCGATCAGATCATTTATGGTTTCTTCGGTTCCGATGTACTTCTCCTAGGTTACTGAGAGAAGGGACTGACCGGGGAAGCGTTCTTGGGAGGCGCGATCTATTGCATTGGACCGTCAAGCTTGCGCCGCTTTGGCTAACTGGCCGCTACTAGCGCCGAAGAATTCTCCCGCCCGAGCTATTACTTTCCGGCGCGACCAATCCGGGTGCGGTGGATTGTCCAGCCCACCAATCCCCTAGCGGCTTCCGTTGCCCCTATCCGGGTTGCAGATCGGGCTCTCGTCCGCTGGCGGCACACGAGCGAGCACCACAATTGAACATTATCAACATCCACCCTTTCCGCCTCGACTCACGCTATCGTGCTATGAAGACCTTGTATCGGCAGACTTTGTTGCCACTTGTAACGGGCGATAGCGTTTATTTGGCCGCAGCCCTGAAGTGACGAATGATGGGACGCGAGCCTGAACGATCTGCATGCCGATTTATCAGGCATCCCTATTCAGCAGCGACGTGAACTGACGGCGGAGACTCTTTAGAACGAGCTGCTTGACGAGGAAGCGTTTACTGCGGACTAAGATTCGCAGCCCTCTATGATGACACCACGCGATCGTTGCATCGAACAGGCGGAGCGGATCATGGCCACACGAACGCGCCGAGAGACAGTTTACTTCAAGCATCCATTCAAGATGCAAGGAATCGATCGCCTGTTGTCCGCAGGCCCTTATGAAATCTTAACAGACGAGGAGTTGATCGAAGGACTGTCGTTTCCCTGCTATCGTCGCGTCTCTACCATGATCATGGTGCCGGCCGCTGCCTCGTGCACGGCGGCGATAGAGATGGTGTCCATTAGTTCGGTCGATCTGTCCAATGCGCAGCTTAGGGATGCGCGTGCGGCTTGTGATCCCTCCTGAAGGTCAACCGGATCCCATCACGGCAGCGGGGCGAACGTGACATCGGGGCGCCAAGTAACAGGTGCGCTCGCTACAGTGAAGGAAACAATCTCATGACACTGACACGCGGAGCCTTTGATAGGTTTGAATACGATCGGATGGTCGTGCTGTTCTCGATGATGAACGACGAGGTGGAAATCCCCTGCGCCATCAGCACCGACGCGCTCGACAGCATGGAAAATTCTGGACGCATTGCGCCTGCCCAGCGCGCTGCTCAGTTCGAGCGATTGCGCGACCGGATCGAGGCTTGCGCGATCCGCAAGTTTCAATTGTCGGAATTCGAGGGCAAGCCACCCGGTCTCATCCTGCGCACCACCGACTTTCGCTGACGGGACGCCGAGGTGTGACGCAGTAGTCGCTTTCACGTTATCGACGGCAATGACGGTGAGGTTCATCGCTCGAAAAGCAGCCGGTCGGGATCCTAGTCCCTCTTAGCCCACCTATCCACGCTCCTTCACGAAGCCGAGGCGGGGTTCGTTGAGGATTTTGGAGATGGATGATGTCATGGAAGCGGCCTCAGAAACCCGATGTAGGATCCTCTGCCGAAGTTTGACACCGCCATCTCGGTGTGGCGACGCATCCTCTTCCCAGGGTTCAATACTGACATTTTGCACCATGGCATCGCGTCCGGATCGACGGGCATTATCACCTCGTCCACACGCATCTTACGACCATCGCGCGCGATCCATTCAGAGCCAATCACAGGTATCATCTCCCTCCTAGTCCGAACCCATGGCGTTTTCGGGGTTCTTTCAATGAATCAATCAATGCGCGATGACCTTCGACCTCATCCGGTGTCATGTTTTGAAAATCATCTTCAGAAAAAGCTGGAGCGGCTCGAATAATAATTTTGTCCGATTCACCATCAAAATATCAGCCGCGATCTGTCGTTAAACCAGTATCAGATAAGCTCATCAAACTTTTGGGTGACGATATGCCCCGAATCGCCACCAGCTAGCTCATCCTGCACTTCTTCGATCTTAACTGCATATCCGCCTGCTTATTTCGCATTGAGAAAATCCTGCGCCTTTCCCAGCAGACTGCAGTTAGCGTGGGAAGATCGTGCCCGACCCATCTGATAAGGGCAACGATCTTCATCGCATTCAACGCGCTGTAACGGAAGATTTTTTGACGGTTGGACGAGCGCAGCAGTAAGCCCGTCCCGGCGTGCATTAGGCGTATTGCATCGCAATTTGTCGATCGTGCGCTTACACCTCGGGTTCAGCACGGCGGCGAGAGGTTAAGCTGCATGAGTACCGTAGAGAGCATATACGCCAATCTCGGCAAAGCGATTGCCCAATGTCACGGGCCCTCCGGTCCATTGCAAGCCAAGTCCGTTCAGACGCTCCGCCGGATGCTTCTCGATCACGGCGAGACACATTCTTCATCCCGCTCCGCACGATCGTGAAATCACCTGGAAATAAACGCTCTAACGGCGGCTGGAATTCAGGCGTCAGTGATCTTCAGAGGTTGAGGGTATCAGAGGTAAAAGTGGGCTAGTGCTCAATTCGCCAAAAGTTATTGCACCATCGGTTTTTTATCGAGGGCTTTCTGGCTGGAAGGGCGCGCCGCTTCGAGGTGCTCTCCGAGCAGCACATCCAGTTGTTCTTCGAGCGCTGTAAGTTCGGCTTTGTTGAGGCTGATGCTAGCCGGGTCGTCAAGTCCTATCGAAAGCCCGCGGTTGACAGCAATCTTTCGGCGCAGTTCGTCGCATTCGCTGCACATGGTGCGCTCCGTAAGAGGCGGGAGCTCGCGCTGCTCTCAGTCATCGGCGGATGCCTCGAAAGGGGCGATGATGGCTGAACCTACCATTTATGCACGGCTTCCGGCACAAAATCGTCAGCCGCGGATCGGCAGGTTTCATTCATCGTTCTGACTTAATTTGATTGTTCCAGTGGCCTCCCTGGGGAGCACGGCCCTGCGGGGGCTTTTGGGGGCAAAAAGCTGCGGGACCGTGCTAGAGCCCTCCGGGGGGAATGGGCCCGTCGCGCTAATATGTACGCCTGATCAATCCTTGTAAGCCCCTTGAACGGGTTTTGCCGCGACAATGCCTGAGATGTGATGTCGCATCGCATCGCGCTATTTTCCGAGACAATGCATCGCTCGACGGCTCTCAGTGCACCGTCACTTCTTCGATAATAATGATGACCTGGCTCGTGTCAGGAGGGGTGCTGTCGTTGCACTCGCACGGCATCCCTTCGCTACACGCGCAGCCGAGCTCGTAGTCAAAAGCCTTGCTGGAATGGCTCTCGCACACCCAGCTGACGCCGCAGCATACGCGGCAGTTGCCAATCATGCCGGATCGCTCCTCTGCTTCTCTTCGGCCCGCAGTTCCTGCGAGGCCCGCTGTTCGAACTCGTTGTCCCTGCCTTCGGGGAAGCCCGCCTGCTGCCACAGCTCAAACGAGCGGCGCCGGACCTGCGCCTTGGTGGGGTTCTTCATGCTGCTGGTTCTTTGATGGGAGGGATCCTGAGGATGCGGCGCTAGGAATGCTGCCGCGCCTACTTCGGCGGCTGCAGTTCGGGCGAGCTCGCCCACGCCTCGATGTTCGCGGCTGTCTCGGCCTGCCGGATTTTCTTCCGCAGCTCGTACTCGTCCGCGCCGCCCGGCGCAGCGTTAGCCTCGTAGCGCGCGCCCGAGATGAAGGCTGAAAGACGGTCCTGGAACGATGTGGCCTGCTTGAAACGACGCCCGATCTGCATGGCGCTGCTCCTGTCCGCGAGAGGAGGGCGTGAGCGCGAGCGGCGTTCTCATCACCGATATAAGCCACGATCCGTGCGGTGATTAGCCATCATTGCACATCCGGCAGCGGAAGTTATGCGCACTAGTGGACGGAGAGTTCACAAGCGCTTGAATGCTACGGGCCCCTTTCCCTTCTTCCACTGCGCCCAGCGCGCGCCCGTGCCGCCTTCCAAGGGATGCATCCATTCGCCGCCGAACTTGCGTACAGAACATCTCCGCGTGCTTAGAACCGCTCCCACGCCTCCTTAAACTCGCTCTTGGCTTCATCCAAACTATCGGCGTCGCCATTGCGCGATGACGGGATCGGGAGCGGCGGGTTCACGTTCCACTACCACCTTTCACCTTGCCAGGACCGCTCATCGACACGCCTGATCGTCCCGATACGAAGATCCCTAAGGAAGATGAAATAATGGTGATTCATCTGGTCGTCGGCGATGACGGTTGGCGGAGCAGGTTATGCGAGTCAGGCTCAGAAGGCGCTGCTCTCATCGTTCCAGATCTGAGGTCGCCTCATCATCGACGCTCGATCCCACGGTTGCGATCGATCTGGTTCAGGACCTTTCACATTTTGTCGCCAGCGGCCTGAGAGCTCGATGCGGCCCGACCAAAGTGAACGACGAGAGCGAGTGGATTATCGTAGTAGAGGCCGAGCTCAGACTGCAGCCGCCACCCGCCGGTCGAGCCGGCGAGTTTGAAAATCTACTCGGCCGTCGCGATGCGCGGGTTGAAACATTTATGCCGCGCCGGAGGCGTTTCGGCCTTCGACCGTATTTTCGAGGTTCCTGCAGAAAGGACTGGCATTGTCGGGCGAAGCGAGCATTGCTGTGGCGTGAGATGGCCTTTGGATCGGCCCCGCAGCGCAACATCGCTGACGGGGCCGTAGATGGTGCGACGCTGATGTCGCATCATTCGGAGGGCCTATGCAGAAGTCATCCCGCAATCGGAAGCCATCGAAGCGCAACGGGCGTGCCAAGGCCGGCATTGCGGCGAAACCAGCAAGAAAAAAGTCTCGTCCGGTGGGGAGACCGACGAAACGACGTCCAACGCTTCCCTTAAGCTCGGCTCAATCGGGCGGCGTGGTCAGCGTAACTGCTGAAGCCAACAAACGCGCGAACAAGCAAACCAAACTACTCGATCTTCTGAAGCGCCCGGCTGGTGCAACCATTGCTGTACTAACGGAAGCGTCGGGTTGGCAGCAGCATTCCGTGCGTGGATTTTTGGCCGGCGTGGTTCGCAAGAAGCTCGGGCTCGAGTTGGTCTCATGCCTTGAAGCAGATCAGCGCATCTACCGCGTCATTGCAGCGAAGCAGGCCTGACGATGGCCGAAGTCTCGCAGGGCGAGCTCGCGCGTCGTCGCGATCTCGGTGGTCGGCCACCGCAGTCTCGTGGTCGTCGCTCAAGCCGGCCCGCGCCGGCGCATCTTCCGAAGCATCTGCAGACAGCCATCGTAAGCTATCGGCGACAGGCCGATCAGTCGGGCGACCTCAATCCGGCAATTCGCCAGTTCCTTGATCGGATGGTCGAGAAGGAGACACCCGACTCCGTTATGGCCAAGCTCGCGGCCTTCGACCGCGGACAGGTCGAGTTGAAGGCCGGCACCATCCTGTCCCGTGAATGGGACGGCATCACCCACCGGGCGATCGTCGGTCACGATGGCTTCCTATGGGACGGGGCGATTGCCTTCGCCATCACCGGTACCCGCTGGAACGGCCCCCGCTTCTTTGGGCTTGCGCGACGTAGTGGCACCAGTACGCGCAACGATAATAAGAAACGTGTGTGCCCAACTGATCGATGACCGGCAGCCAAAAAAGCTGCCTCACTTTGAGATGAGCAGAGTCGAAAGGGGACCGCAAGTTACGAGTGCGATTCGACACTCGCGATGAAATGCGCAGAGCGGTCTGAACTATCCGGATAGGGCGCTGTCTCGCCCACGCCGGGTTACCACAGGACCTATGATGAGGAATACGAAGCCTGTGTCTGAAGCCTCGGACTTGAAAACGTGACCTCTCGCAACGAGACAGCGGAGAGCAAGGTGCGTGATCTGGATCGGCTGACTGAACCGGTCTGGGCATGTCGTATCAGCGGCATGGCTGCGAGCATCTTGTCATCACTCGCAGACAGAGCATCCCAGGGTAAAGCAGGTCATCTACGGGTCCATGGGTTATCGATCGGAACGTCGGAGCCCACGCACAGCCGCCGGTCGGTAGCGGGCCGGCTAGCCCTTCGAAGTCGGGAGATGGCGGGGCGTGGGGGCGGAGATCCCGTAGTAGTCCGAGGTCGGGAAAGCCGGCCACATGGCGAAGGGGATCAGGTGCCAGGTGGTTTTGCGACGAAGGAGGAATGAGCAGTGGACACTGTTTATCAGGCCGACAAAGTCTGGCTTCTCGACATTCAACGCAAACTCTACACGTGGAGTCGGTCCAACCCTGACGATGCCTGGCGGGACATGTGGAACTGGGTCACCCAGCCACAAAACCTCCGCCTTGCATGGAGACGGGTCGCGAGCAATCGCGGCGCGCGCTCATCGGGGGTGGACAAGGTGACTGTCAAACACATCGAGACGCGCATCGGCGTCGAACGCTTCCTCACCACGACACGGACGATACTGCTGGATGGCAGCTATCGCCCGCAAGCGGTACGACGCGTCATGATTCCGAAACGCGGAAGGCCGGGCCTATTCCGACCGCTGGGTGTGCCGACAGTGCAGGATCGCGTCGTTCAAGCTGCGCTCCTGCAACTGCTGGAGCCGATCTTCGAGGCGATGTTCCTGACCGTCTCGTATGGCTTCCGCCCAAAACGGGCCTGTCGCGATGCTTTGGAGCATATCCGCAACGCGATCCGACCGACCGGGCAGAAGACCGAAACCGATTGGCCCCGTCCACCCTATCAATGGGTCATTGAAGGGGACATCAAAGGATGCTTCGACAACATCGATCACCACCATGTCATGACATGCCTTCGCCGGCGTGTCTCGGACCGGAGAGTGACACGACTCGTCAGAGCCTTCCTGAAAGCGGGCGTGTTGTCCGAAGGTTCGCTCGTGCGAACCAAGGCCGGGACCCCGCAGGGTGGCGTGCTCTCGCCCTTGCTCGCCAACGTCATGTTGGACGGCATCGAGCGTCGGTACGCCAAGTACGTCGTGCCTCGCCTCACCCGCGATGGCAAGCCGTATGCCCGCCCCGGCAATGAGCTGCGCAAGTTCCGCCACTATGAGCGCAAGGCGGGACGCGTGGTGTTCTTGCCCATTCGATATGCCGACGATTTTGTGGTGCTCGTCAACGGGACCGAGGAACAGGCCCGTGCCGAAAAGGAAGCCTTGGCTGTCTTTCTGCGGGAAGAGATGAAACTCACGCTCGCCCCGGAGAAGACGCACGTCACCTCGCTCACCGAGGGCTTTGAGTTCCTCGGTCATCGTGTCCGGCTACGCTGGGATGACAGGTGGGGCTATAGGCCTCGCGTCGAAATCCCCAAGGCCCGGGTCAAAGACTTCCACCACCGCATCAAGCAGCTCACCACCAGAGGGCGTTCTCGCCTGTCCTTCCAGGAGGTCATCGACGCCCTCAATCCGGTCTTGCTCGGTTGGGGACGCTTCTACCAGCATTGCTACGGAGCCAAGCAGGTGTTTGCCCACATCGATCATTATGCGTGTGTGCGTGGCGGTGACAAAGTAGGCCACGGAGCGCCGGCGTGATGTCGGTGCGGGCGGAGTAAAAACCGTCCAGTGGCTAGGTTGATCCCTTTG
>NZ_JAVDPZ010000060.1:0-11353 GCF_031453995.1 Nitrobacter vulgaris
GCTCACTCGCGAGAGGCCGGATACATTTACGCAAACTGCGCCCGACAGAAATCCAAATCCCTTGCAACGCCGGGGCGGACCATACATTTTTTGAGCAGACGGTTCTCCAGCGTCAGATCGGCAACCGCCTCTTTCAAGGCACGGGTCTCACGGCGCAGCTCCTGAACTTCACCGGTCGTCGCAGCACGAGCCGTGTCGCCAGCCAGCCGCCGTTTGCCGGCTTCCAGGAATTCCTTCGACCAGGTGTAGTAGAGGCTCTGGGCTATCCCTTCCTTGCGGCACAGCTCGGCGATGCTGTCTTCGCCCCGAAGCCCATCCAGCACGATCCGGATTTTGTCCTCTGATGAAAAGTGCCGCCGCGTCGCACGGCGGATATCTTTGACTACGTGTTCGGCGGAGCGTTTGCCGCCAGTCGACTTCGTGCTCATGTTCGTTCCTTCGTCTGCGACGAGAACCGAACACTCCTTAGATCACACCATCAATTCTGTGCCATAGGCGCTGATCCCGGACAAAAGTCCCCTCCATCATTCGATCGAGGGGACTAATTTGCCAGGAAGCGCCTTATCGAAAAGGCCTAAAGCCATTTAGCGGTGATGCCTAATCGATGATCTGCACCACACGACGCGTCCGTGGATCGACTAGCACGGTTTGGTCGTTCACAACGGTGTAGCGATAATTGGGCGCACCGTACTCAGCGGGAACGTCATAGTAGGTGACCCCAGCTTTTGGCAGAGCGGCCCCAACGCGAACCGACTCGCGATAATGAAACGAAGGATGGTGCTGCTCGACCACATATTGCCGGAAGCGCGGACGCTGATCGATACCCAGTACGCCGGCTACCCGCCGGTGACGGCTCCGACTGCCCCTCCAACCGCACCGCCGATAGGCCCCGCCGCTCGTTCACCTTCGCGAGCGCCTCGTTCCATGCCTCCAACCACGCCTTGGGCTATGGCTGATGCGGGCAAAATCAAAGCGATAGATATCGCGGTGATTTTGAAAAAAGAACGGATCATTAATTCCGCCTATCATTGGGGCGGTAGTGCAACTCGGGCGAGGGTTGTTTGTTCGATCGAACTCGAGTCTGCGATGAATTGCGAGCGCTTGACCTAAGAGCGAATGGCCCTTGCACCCCCGATAAGAATGCAAGCTCCGATAAACCCGGCTACGAGATAGCCAAGCCATCCGCCGAACGACACGCCGACCAAACCCAGCAAAGCGCTGGCAACGGCGGCGCCAACGATGCCCAAAAGGATATTCATAAGGATTCCGGTGTCGCTCTTCATAAAATTAGAAGCGATCCACCCCGCTAACCCGCCAATTATAATGGCCGCGATCCACCCAATACTCGCGTCGTTCATTCTGTAATCTCCGCTTCGTCCTGTGTCATGTAGCAGTGCAATTCCAAGAACAGTTATTGATCATTTGGGTTCCATATTCGCGAAAGGGGACGCCGTGCAGTGACGGGCAATGAGCGGAGGTAGTGGATCGGGAATGTGCCCCTGCGATCCCGCCAAGGAACAATCGCCCCGGTGCTCTTGTTGTAAGTCACCCATTCAAGAAGGAGATTTCCATGAGATTGATTTCAGCGGCGTTTCTGGCGTGCGTCCTCGCTTCGCCCTTGGCGATTGCCCAAACCACTGCTCCCACTTCATCAACCGCTGAGGCGCCTCATTCCGCGACAGGCCAGTGGAGAGCTTCTAAGCTGGTGGGTGTAGATCTCTACAATGAGCAGAACGAAAACATTGGGGAAGTGGATGATGTGATCATCGACCCATCTGGAAAGGTGGATGGTGTGATCGTCAGCGTCGGCGGTCTTCTTGGCATGGGCGAGCACCACGTTCTAATGAAACTGGATCAGATCAAGTTCTCTAATAAGGCCGGCACGACTTCCACCGGCTCGACGAGCTCAGATTCCAAGCAGTGGCACCCCGACCAGGGGACGGTCAACGTTACGAAGGACCAGCTCAAGGCAATGCCTCAGTTCAAGTACTAGGCGATAGGTCAGCCAAACATTTGAACGTGCAGCCGAAACGTATCGTGGCGCACCCGCCACGAAACGCATAAATCCGAGAACAAGGCGCTATTCGCAAAATTAGAACGACGCGCTGTTCCGATTCGATAAGCTTATGTACCGAACACAATCCAATGACGACCATCCAAGCGAGCATTGGCGCGCTATTGATGACTTTTACGAAGTCTCGAATTTTGGGCGCGTGGCAAAGATCGGCGGGCGCCTTCTTCACAGGCGGATGAATGATCTTGGGTATTTCGTTGTACGTCTATGCTCTCCTCGGAGACTCGAGGAGGTGCACCGGCTAGTTGCATTGGCATTTATCCCTAATCCGATGGCATTGCCCGCAGTGATCCACGTCAACGGCAACCCAACGGACAACCGCCCGATTAATCTTAAATGGTGCGACTCGGAAACTGAGGTATTGGTTCACTTGCAACGGCCAAGACGCAGACCTCCGCTGACGGCATCGAGGCGGCGTGGAGAAGAAAGTGATGGCAAAGCCGGCAGGGAAAGCTCGGCGGGTCGTCAATGGGATTCTCGAACCATCCCGCCGACCACAAGAAAATACATCGTCCGCTGCAGGCATTGCAGCCACAGGTGGTCGGATGAGGTTCAGTTCACGATGGAGGACACGGCGTCAAGCTTTTGTCCGGGCTGCGGGACGCGAGACACCTCACCGGGTCTGTGCCGATTAGCCAGAGAATAGTTCTGGAGACGTGCGCGATACGGTCATCTTTGAGGGTCGACTCACTGATTGATAGCAACACGATGGCCGGACCTCGGGTCACGTTCTGCCATCCTTCTATTCATCGGTGCATATTCCGATCTCAGGAGCCGGGCGGCGTGCGATTCACGCTCACCAGGCTGTCTTGTCGACGCCTTACTCCTCATCGCGAGGCGCAACCTCGGCACAATTGATGTTCGCCGATTTTGCCACTCCATCCCGCCTTCTTCGCACCAATTGATCACGCGCTGCTCGGAACCAAAATTTCAACGGCTCGGGCGTCATTGACCGCGCCCGATCCAGCCAACCTACATGTTCTATCGATCGATCATCCTGGGGTCTGGCAGCCCAATAGCGGCCACCTCGTCGCTCACCAGCGGCTGCCGGTCGGCATTCTTTGGTATAGTAATACGACGCGACCGATAGGCGCATCCGGTCCGGGGGACATCTCACAGGGTCGGGAAGACCATGCAGCGTCCCGCCATGCGTTTCCCATAAGATCATTGTGTTGAACCGTGGAAAGACGCGGCGGCCGACAGCTGACATGTCCGATGGCCACAATTCGAGACTGCCGCCATATGAGTCTGGCCAGTCACGGTTCAGATAGACCAGTAGATTCACCCGATGAAATAGACCGTTGTCTGGGTGCACCTCGAAGTCGCGATGGATTTTAGTAAAACCGCCTGGTGGCGTTCTATGCGCGCCCGCCCACCTATGGGTTGGATCTGAGATCAAGTTGTCCACACCTGTTACGATCGAGATGAAATCGCGGAAGCTCTCGCTGTCCACCAGTTCAAAAAACTGCTGTGTGGCTGGCCCGAAGCCTTCCGTGGCTTCCTGTTTGATCTGACGAACATCGAGGCTCGAGATGATATGCGCTTGATCAATGTTCGCGACTTCATCCGCGATCGCATCCAAGAAATCTTCGTGAAAGCCGTTCTCGACAACGACGTGGGGCCAAGGCTTGGCATTGCGGTATTCGTGCCGAAGAACCTGAGCTCGGTTCAAAAAGCCAGGCTCAGTTTGAGGCCCGCTCATTTCTAGCTCCATCCAACATTGCGCGACGAGATTTTGCGGAAAAAAAGCGAAGGGCTATATGGGAGCCCGCCGACGAGGGGTGCGCCGACGGGCTGCAGGGGTTTAACGAAGGAACGTGGAGGGCGTTTCTCCGTCTTCTGGACAATGCACGGACGAGAAGGTCGTTCCTTGCAGATTCTTTCGTGGGGCAAAACCGCCCAGTTTCCCACCGATCCGAAAGCGGAGGTAAGAGCGCCGAGGCGGCAAAAGGACTAGCGTCGTAAACATGCACCCCGCTAGCGGGGGTGCACCATACATCGTCCCGGCGCGAGCACGGCGACGAGGAATGCAACGCTTTCGCTTCGTTCAATCTTGACGGGCGGCCCGGCGTTTTCTCAGCCAGTAAAACCCGTAACCTAGCGCCAGCAGCGGAGCGCTGCCGAAACCCATCATCGGGCCGGGCGCGCCGTGGACGCGATGGCCATTGTTGCCATTTTCCCAACCGTTGTGATTGCCGTTGTTGCCATTGGCCCAGCCGTAGTGATTACCGTTGTCGCCATCATGGGCGACGGCGGGTGACGCAGCAACCACAGCCGCCAAAGCGACTGCGGACAAAACTGAGAGAGAGATCTTCATGGTGAGATTTCCTTCTATTGGCCCCGCAGCTCTGGATTGCCTTATCGGCTTACCACGCTGGGATGATCTAAACACCATCACAAGGACGTAGTTCCTGAAGGCCTCACATGCGCGATTCTCCCCCGAGGCTCGCGGCGCGTACCGGTTGTCCCCTTATAGCGCTCAGGAGCGCGCGGTCAGGATGCGAGGGCCATGGCGAAAGTGAACTGAGGCGGTCACAAAGTCGAGTTAAGGAATCTCCATTCACCGCCCGAATCGCGGCAGTTACGGTGATTGAAAGCGCGTTTGCTTTCGCCATTATGGAGAAAGAACCGTGCCAATCGCCGACGAACTGGTTTGCCCCAAGTGCCAGGCCGAGATGGCAACGATATTGTCCGGCAAGCGTCCGCGCCGTCGATCATTTGTTTGCTTGAAGTGCGATCCGATTCTCGCCTGCCCGACGCGATTGAACCACCGGAGTAAATCTTTGTGCCGTTGCTGGGCAGCATATGGAAGTGGGCAACTGATGGGAGACCAGAAGGACTATGTCGCATCAATTAATCACCGGCGCGAAATTCTGCTTAACGGAGGCGATCCGACCAGTGCACCACCAATGCTGTCGAGAAGTTCGGTCGGTTCATTACTCGGTCCCCGCCGTTGACGCAGAGAGGTTTCCCAAGAACTCAGCGACAAATTCAATGGTGACGAAATTCTCGGCCTTGGGAACATTGAAACGTCACCTCAAGAAACGCTGCAGGATGCGCACAATAAAATCAGGCGCCTTGCGGCGGGTCGCTTTACGAGGACCGGATTCGCTTCTTGAGAACGAAATGGAGTCAAACCACGAACTCACCGGTGCGCCAAGATTTAAGCAAGGCGTCCGACGCGCTCAGAAATATGTCGTCACCGCGGAATCGAGCGCGTTGCGCATATCGGGATCGTCGGTGATGGGGCGCACCAAAGCCACGCGGCAGGCGGCCAGCGGCGCGACGGCGCGGAAATCAGCGAGCCGGCGTAGCTCAGCATGCGAGTCGAGATGCCCTCGTCCAGCCCATGGCCTTTGAGGTTGCGCGCATGTTCGGCGATGTGGACCAGCTTTTTTGCCGCTTCCAAGTCCACGCCGCTCTCGTGCACGACGATCTCGGCCTCGACCTCGTGCTCTGGGTAGTTGAAGTCCAGCGCGCCGAACCGCTGCTTGGTCGACTGCTTCAGATCCTTCATGAGCGACTGGTAGCCGGGGTTGTAAGAGATCACGACCTGGAAATCCGGATGCGCTTCGACGATCTCGCCCTTTTTCTCGAGCGGCAGAATGCGCCGCGCGTCGGTCAGAGAGTGGATCACGACCGTGGTGTCCTGACGCGCCTCGACCACTTCGTCGAGATAGCAAATTCCGCCGAAACGGGCCGCCATGGTCAAAGGTCCGTCCTGCCAGCGGGTGCCGTTGGCGTCGAGCAAGAAGCGGCCGACCAGATCGCTGGCGGTCATGTCTTCGTTGCACGCCACGGTGACCAGCGGCTTGCCGAGCTTCCACGCCATGTATTCAACAAAGCGGGTTTTGCCGCAGCCTGTCGGGCCCTTCAGCATCATCGGCATGCGGACCGAATAGGCGGCTTCATAAAGCTCGATTTCATCGGCTACCGCGCGGTAGTAGGGCTCCTTGGCGACGCGGTAGGCGTCGAGTAGGCCGCTAGAGGCAACCTCATCGGGTACCGCGCGCAGGGTCGCTCCTGCGGCGATGCGAGATGCGGCGGGCATGTGGAAGGCAGGGTCGCGTCGCGGCAGGTAGCTGCGCAGATTGGGATCGTCACGCATATTCATGTTCCTGATATCTAATCGGTCGCACGCCAGCTGCTCTGCACGGCTCAGAACCGGGACTCAAGCTGGCACGGACTGATTTGTTCCTGGACCATGCGCGTCGGCTCGGCGCCGGCAGACAAAGGCCGATGACGGTAGGATCAGGCCCGTCAGACGGCGAGGGCGTTTCTGACTCGCTGGCCGGGCGACCGCGTACATGACCGAGGTCGAATATCCTGATCGAGTTCACGATGAAGCGGCTGCGCAGCGCGGACTGAGGTTGCTGCCTGGTTAAGCTTTCCTACATTTCATGGTGTCAGACCCTACAATCAATATTATTGACAAGAGACTGCAACCTTTAGCTCTCACAAGCATTCCCCTGTCTTCTGTGATTGTCAGGATCATCTCTAAATCGCGCTTCACGCGAGCCTGATCGCCGCTGTGTAAGGCGAAGCGCACCAGGGTCTGGATATCAACCAGCGCTCCCTCGACGGGTGTGGGTTGTGCGGTAAAGTTGGTGTCGCTTTTGACTTCTCCCAGCGGGCGCATCAATCGAACATGACGCCGATTCTCTTTTCCTTGCGCCACACAATGTAACCGTGGCGGCGAAGCTGGCTGGTCGGGACGCTTAGCGTAATCTCGTGGGGGATGCCGACCGGACTTGCTACCTCGAGGGTTGCGCCGGCGGCGGTTACATTGCGCACCGTGCAATCGATCCCGGCGCCACCGAATTCGATCGTTCCGGCCTTGAAGACACGCAGACGGGGTTCTGAACGGCGGTTATCCATCTCAAGGGATTTAGCGCAAACTTCTTTGGCCTCGATGAAAATGCACGCCAAAATCGCGCGGTTATCGGAAATGAATTGTCAATCGTCCCTGGGACGAGGTTCTCTCACTTCGCCCGATGGAAGTGCCGCGATACTGGTTATTTCAGTGCTTTGTAAAGCCAAGCTCCTGCGAACGCGGCAGCTGCAACCCACACCAGCACGATTGCAGCGGCGGCTCCCGGGCTTACGGGGCGATCCTGGAGCGCCGCGGCTATCTCTCGATGTTCGGTCATGAGGTCTGGCGGTATCATCCGGACCACCAGCCATATGCCCACCGGGACTAAGACCACGTCGTCTAAGTAGCCTATGACCGGAATGAAATCTGGGATTAGGTCGATTGGCGAAAGCGCATACCCCGTCACAATTATTGCCAGGGCCTTGGCATACCAAGGAAAACGCGGGTCTCGGCTGGCCAAATAAAGCGCGTGAACGTCGCGCTTGATGACACGTGCCCACTCGCGAAAACCCATTGAAGTGAGGGGCGCCTTCCTCTCATTTGCCTTCTTCAGGATGTCGAACACTCCCAGTTTTAACTATTATCGAGGATCTGTTGTTTAAACGGGTTCGGTTTGCGGTATATTACTCCTCCTGAAAGTTGCTTGCGTAGAGGCTCAAACCCATTTTCGGGAGTTACAGATGTTCCTCGGCACAAAACCTTTTTGGGGAATTATATTCGCCATCATCGCATTAGGGGGCGCCGGTTTTGTTTATTCTAGTGGCGGGCTTTTCAACGATGGCTCTCTGTTCTCTCCCTCCGGGTGGAAGCCTGGAGGCGTTCACGGAGCTCCGGGGCCTTTGATGGGAGCGGCCGGCCTTCCTATGCTTGTCGCTTATGGCGTTTATCGACTTGTCCGGCGTCGCAGAGGCTAAACTAAGACACCCGCACCGGCGGGGTTTTATTTGAGCAACCCGGCACTGGCTGAAGCGTTATTTGTGCGAGGCGTCTTCGGACGCTTCCCGGTGACGGCCCTGGCGTCTCACCGTGCCGAGGACCGATGCTAGGTGCCGTTACTCGGGTCCATCTGGGGGACGCTGCTCTCCTGCCGGTAAGTCTGGCCCGGATTTGTTGTTTCAAGATGAAACATCCATCCGCCCGACGAGCGCCTCGATCAGCGACCCTTGCAAGCTTCCGCTATGGATCTTCTTGCGTTCCGGTAGACAACACCGCTCCGGCGCGTTCTCTATTGGCCGATCAACCTACCGTTCGCCTTCAGCCAATGCGCGGCCAACTCTGCGCGAAGGCGGTCGCGATCTCCAACCTTCTTGAGCTTTCTCCAACGTTGCGAGGAGTTCCCGGGCGATAATGGCCGTTTGTTCGTGCCCGTCGCGCTCTAACTCCGCGAATCTGGATTTGCCGAGCAATGTGCCTCTCGCCCAAGGCAACGTGTCCCTCAGCTTGCGCCAAATGGCATTCAAGTATTGCTCGGTCTTCCATGGCCTCTGCGATTGGCCCCGGTACGTCTCTTGGCAAGGATAGGTAGGCAGAACCATCAAAGACGAGCGCAAGCTTTGGTGGCTACCGGCTCCCGGGCGCCCCGAAAGGTACGGATTCGCGTACTTGTTGTTGTCCTGATATTTACGTCACTAGGTTACCGGCAACGCTTCGAATGGAGGGCCGCGAGCCCGATCAAGAGATTTGCTAGTTCGACGGGCGAGCAGCATCGAGCAATGGAACAGGTTATCGTCCCCGTTTTGTTGTTTTCCAGCGCATTGATAGGTGCGGCCGCAGGATTGCGCTTTAAAGTCTTCGCTCTTGTGCCCATAGCGATATTGATAGCTCTCGCCTCTGCCGCCGTCCTCCGCAAGAACGATTTCGGGACCGGGAGCGGCATTGCCACTATAATCGCTTGTCTGGTCGTGAACCAAGCTGCCTATATAATCGTCCAGCTATTCACTCCGGCCGCCGATTCACTTTCCGATCAGGTAGCCGACAGCGAACCAAGCCAAGGTCGCGAGCAGGGTATCCGCAGCGATAATGGCGACTATCGCGATCGGAAGCCATCCCCATCGGGTGCCTTCAAAGCCGACTTTTATACCCCCAAACGGTAGCGAGGTCTTACTGGCCTGGTCGATGGGCATGACGGCTATGGATCCTGAGGAGAGGGCGCAGCAGCAGCCTGCGGCCTGATCGGCGCGCTTCCAACTCAGTTCCCCTAATGTTAGTTCCTTAAATTAATTGAATTGAACCTAAAATGCGTCATTTCGCCCCTCACGATTCTTGTGGACGGCAGATCACCTAATCCCTGGCTTCCGCTTTCAGGCAGGTTTTCTGAGAACATACTACTGACAGGAGCGTTATCTGAGTGAGGCGTCTTAGGACCCCTCCCGGTGACGGCTCTCGGCATCACGGGCTGATGCCGGTGCCCGTCACTCGGGATATTTTTCAGCGTTCGCTGGTCATGTTTTACAGCCTTACGCCTGACCGCGATTGTCCGCCGCCTCGTGCAGCACCTTCGCGGCGCGCTGCCAGGGCTCAGTGTTGCCGATCCGTGGCAGGCCGGTCGCATATTCCGCCGCCTCGCCAATGGTCCGTATAGTGCTGCCGCCTGGCATCACGATCGGATCGTCGAAGCGGCGGGACCAGTTCGTCACTTGGTCCATCGGCTGGCCGCCATCCGCTTTAAGATTAGGTTCTCCTCAAACTGCGCCGGCGGTAAGCGACCTCTCCATTCTTCAAAGGCTTCCCCGAATAGTTCTTGGCCTGATCGAAGTTGCGAGCCTCGCCGTAGGGCGGCTGTCCTCCATGGCTCATCATGGGCATTGTGTCGATTTCCCACGCCCAGAAGTCGCGGTGCTCGACGCGGTGATTCTTCTTTGAGATCGAGCCGATCGCGGTACGAAGGCGGATCGTCATTCGTTTTGCGAAGAGCGAGGGACATCTCCCCGAATCTAGGATTGCCGGCGCAAAATCCTAGGCCTGCCTCACTGGCCTCAGTTTCGATCCATGCTCGTTCACTGAATTGGACGGGGTTCGTTCAGGCTCATTTATTGGGGTGGCAACTGACCATCTAGCCAATCTTGCTCTTCGGCAAGAGCGAGCCAAGCATCCTGCATGCGTCTGTAGCGGTTCTTCGATGGAAAATCCTTCGCGTCATCGGCGAGTTGACCGCAATTGCGAGCGTTCTCTCTGTACTCTTCCGATTTGGTCAACATGAGCCGCTCCGTTGGAGTTTTATCTGGGGCTGCCAATCGCTGCATATCCTGCTTCCGTCAGGACGAGCTTATCGTCGTGGACGCTGATTAAACCACGCTGCGCTAGCGACCTCAGATCATCTCTGGACGGCCCCAACAGCTTTGTTCGGTCCGCTCGGATGTCACGCAAAACCCAACGAAGTCTGATCGCGGTATCAAGTGGGAGGTCGTGAAGCGATCTTGGCTCCCCTGGTGGGTCTTGGCCTTCATCATCACTCATTTGAATTCCCTTCTGCCTCCTGGCAGCGCCTCTTCCGTAATCGTCAGGATCAGCTCTAAATCGCGCCGCATGACGACAGGATCGGCGCTCTCTAGCGCAACGCGGGCCAGCGCTTGGATATCAACTAATGCTTTTCTGGGATCTAGCGTCTGCTGGTTGTCATTCATCAAAATCCCCAATGTCGCGGAGGTGTCGGGGGCGAAGACGTCGCGCAATACCAATTAAAACGGCCGTGGTTACGACCGTCCCCAAGAACGAAAACGATAGAATTGCCACAAGCGTCTGCATCGCCCTGACATTACTTGAAGGGATCGTTACCTTGGAGCCTGCATTCAAGAGCACCTTCGGCGGGGTTTTTATTGCTTCAGATAGCCATTCGGGGTCTTCCTCGACCATGCGTCGACTCTTTTGCTTTTGCGCCTTCAGCCCGATCATCCAGGCACAGTTGCTCAGTCTCGGAACTTTTAGAGTGGCGGGCGCACTCGTCAGCACAGCTCCCGAGATGGTTGCCGCCCTTACTCGCCATGCGGCGTGTCACCAGACGGCAGAGCGCCCGAAAAACGGTGCATGATTCTCTTTTTACGACCGCACTTTCGGCAGTCGCGAGTAACGGATGGCAGCGGATGAAAACGGACGGTGACGGACAGTAGCGGATAATCCCCACACCCCTGCCCACACCCCAGCAGCGCAACCGGCTAAGGTGTACAGAACAGCTTCTATTACGTCTCTAAGCTATTGAAATTAAGCACATCTGGCGCGCCCGAAGAGATTCGAACTCCTGACCCCCAGATTCGTAGTCTGGTGCCGGTCCGAGATCGCCGACATCAACTCCGAGAAACGCGCAACAAGATTGCTTGTGCGTGGCGGTGACAAAGTAGGCCACGGAGCGCCGGCGTGATGTCGGTGCGGGCGGAGTAAAAACCGTCCAGTGGCTAGGTTGATCCCTTTGG
>NZ_JAVDPZ010000061.1:0-11193 GCF_031453995.1 Nitrobacter vulgaris
AAGCTCAGCACCGGATCGATCGGGCTGTTGTCCAGCGTGTCTTCCGCGGACAGATTCCACTTGCCGTGCGTGGAGCCCCAGCGATCGCCGACCTGACCCTTGAACGCGCGTGGCTCGCCGCTCTTTTCGTCGATGACGAGCATCTTCCAGTCGCCGTTCTCGACGTCCTGATAGCGCGCGACACGCTTGGCTCGCAGCAACCGGCCTGTCTTGTAGGTGTTGCCGTTGGGCTCGATCTCGACAAGGAATGGAAGGTCGGTATAGCGCTTCACATAGTCAATGAAATACGGAACCTGCCGGTCGATATAGTACTCCTTGAGAATGACGTGATTGGCCGCCATCCACAGAGCCGTATCCTGACCCGCCTGGATCGGAATCCATTCGTCGCAGTATTTTGCGACCTGGCTGAAGTCTGGCGAGAGCACCACAAATTTAGTACCCTCGGTGCGCGCTTCCGCGATGAAATGCACGTCGGGGGTACGCGTCATGTTCCCGGGGATTAACGAGGTCAAGGATCCAGCTCATCAGCGTCTCCTCAGTGCTTTCGACCGGCCGCTAGGCCTGTCGGTCATCACATTCTTCAATTTGCTTCTTCAAAGCGCTCTGCGGAGTCATCCGCCGGGCCGGTCAATGAATTTGATCGCGAGCTTTCGTGTAATCGCCAGATCGATACCGCTCATCACACTTTCCTTTTCCAAAGGACTACCGTTCGCCGGGAGATGCTTTCCGCCCGTCGTTGTCGTGCGCAGGATTCATCGCGTCGAGAGTCCGCCCGCTCATTTGCAGGCAAACGAAATCCACCAACCTGATTAGTTCGGGGTAAGTGCTCTCACCGCGAGAGATACCGCAGCAAGAAGCATTGCCTTTCGGCAGCTTGGAGGACTCAATCCTAGTTGATGCTCCAACATAGACTTGCGCGTCTTGCATTTGCAATGACGCAATCCATGCACGATACGACGATCTCCTCTGCGGTAATCGCGATGGGTCGGCTAACTACACAACATTGAATAACCGCGACCGATGATGTCGCGATTGCACAGCAAGCTACCCTATCGTCTGCCCAATTCACGCCGTCGTCTTCTTCAAGTATATAATTTTGTCGTCTCCCCCTTCCCCGCTTATGTTTTTGACTCAAGGCTGCGGTCTCGCGACGAAGTTCAACTTCGCCTCCCTGGGAGGTCATGGCGCGAGCCGTGTCGCTTGCAACTGGCGCTGATCCAAGAAGATTAGACTCGGGAGCATTGGGTTGAGCATAATGAGCCGGAGCATGATGCAGATCATGGCGAGGCAGACAAAGGCTGTAACGGTCCTGATATAGCGCTCGAAATCGCACATCAGGCGACTTTTGCGGCGGGATCTAAGTTCGACTACGAAATGAGTTGGTTTTCGCGGCTTGCTCGCCATGCGGCTCGGTTGCAGAAGCAAGCTATCCGACCCTGTTGGTCGGCTACTATATAGTCGCGCCGAGCGACCTCGATATCTATTGGTAAGGATGCCTTGGTTCAGCCGGCGCCACGCAAAGCGTTCGCTTCGCTACGGATGGACGAACGCCCTCCGCAATATTTTCAGTGACAAACGTGTTTACGCGTTCTTGACCTACTGGCGAGATCGCTATGGTCGGCTGCCAAGCGGTTCGCGCAAGAGTACCGAAGTCAACTGCGACTGCTCGATAACGAACACGAAGGTCACACCGGGCATCATCGTCCGCCGCATCGGCGGTCACACGCCCCGTCACAGCGTGGTCCGCTCGCAGCCGGCGACGGCCGATTGACCTTCGCGAGCGATGCCGTCTTCGCGGTCGGGTTCGATCATCCCGACTGGCATAACGGCTTCGAACACGATCCTGAAGAGGCAGCCCGCGTCGGCCGACTGGCTCCCCGCATCGATACCCCGGCTGCGGAGCTTCGATCTATGTCTTAAGCAAGATCATTCCCTCGTTGACCTTGGCGGCGAACGGGTTGCAATTCCGCGAGCGGCTCCGGCCCGGCCTGCCATGTGTTCGTTCTCAGGCGCACGATAAGGCGGCTGAGCGCGGATTAGCCGCGGCAGCAAAGAGGCCGGCACTTCTGCCGGCCTTCGAACGGCGATCGGTAATCAGGTGAGGAAAATCGCCAGCAAGGCGACAACGGTGGCAGCGGCTGACGCAAAGATCGTTCCCAGCTTGACGAACCCTTTGTACGTTTTCTCATGCTCTCGATAATCCATTCCTTCCGCCGTTATATAAACGGGTCCGCTGTGATCAGACATGTCAACTCTCCCAATGTTCGGTTGATCTTGCGTGTCTCGCGACGGCGATCGTCAAGATAGACAAGAGCTCGGTCGCCGCCATTTATGCAATTCCGCGAGCTTACCGATGCGGGTGTTCACGACGGTAAGCTGTGGTCTGACGCTGGCCATAAGCTATAGCTAGCGACAGTATGGATATGGTGCCGACAACAAACGCGGTTACAATGATTGTTTCGGTTGGCATGTCGTTCTCCTTTCTGATTTCCAAGCACGAATAGATGTAATTACAGTACATGTTTTTTCACTAGCGCAAAGATGCATGGCTGCTACGAGAGGATGCAAGGCATCGCGATGACAAACCCGACACGCGTATCGGAGATGTAATGACGCATGACGTCAAATATTGCTTCGACGACGAGAATGTCGAGGACATCGCCCGAAACATTAGCGATCAGCAAGTTAGGCGCTTGCCGGTCCTTAACCGCGACAAGCGGTTGGTTGGAGTGATATCGATCGGTGACATGGCTGCATGCGGCGAACGGGCCCACATTCGCGAACGCGATCCGCCTGCTCCGCCTCGGTGTCCTCGAGGGATGACAGGGATCGATTTTGAAGAGATTGTTCTGCACCAGGCGAGACACAGCTGACCGCACGATGGGGGACATCATACCGCGCGATCATGGACATACTGGCGCACTACGTTGTGCTCAGAGAAATACCTAAAGGCGCACGCCTTCGCTGCCGTTGCACCGGGAGGACGCTTTAGCTTTTTACCGATCTTGGCTACGCCAGCCTTCTGCTTTGCGAGTGATTTCAAACTACGAACATCATCTTTCGTCCACTCTCTGCGGACTGTTTTTTCGCTTTAGCCAACGTGTCTCCTAATTGGTTTGAGTGCGGTTTAGCAGATCGCGTGTTGGGCGCAAGCCAACGCTATGGATGCGGGATGTACGCGCGCGAGCAGCGCGCCGTCATCATTTGCCGCGAACTTGTGGGCAAGCTGAGAGGCCATGATGAGGTGGAAAGATCGTTACGATAACGGCTGGCCAGGCCGTAAAGATGTATCCTTGATATTTCTTTTTAGAGGTATAGATTTGACTCGTGGCGAGGGTCCTAGTCCCTTCTTTCGCCGCAGCTCCGCGATCCGGTACGAGTACCAGTAGGTACCGGGTCGCTGTGCTCTCTTCACGAAGATGGAACGGTAGCTTGATTTTGGTTCTGTACACCAACCAAACCAACGAGGGGCTGAGAAAGGTTCTCAATGAATACGGTTGATCAAGTTCAAAAGCAGCCGAATTACAAAAGGACGCCGAAGTCTTCGCCAACAGGCAGGCTGATCCGCGTTCCAGTGCGAGCCTAGTGCCATGCTCGTGGCCGGAGTCGTTCTAACTTTTGGAGGCATGATTGCCGCCTTAGCTTTTACTTCAGTGACTTAGAATAAGGGTCACTATCGGGGTCGGTTACCGTGACCTGCTCATGCGGAGGGAGACGAGAGCAATGGCCATGCACCACGCCAGCCCCGAAGAAGTCTTTGACCTCGCACCGTTGGGTCCGAAGCTGAAGGACGCACGGACAACCGCCGTTGTAAAATCGGAAGCGTTCGAGGTCGTGCGTCTCATCGTTCACGCTGGCACGGATATCAAGACGCACCAAGTTGACGGTCCCATCACGCTGCATTGCCTGGAAGGCCAGGCTCTGCTCGGTTTGCCGGAAACGTCACTTGAACTTTCAGCAGGTCAATGGGTGTATCTCGAAGGGGGGGTCCCGCACTCGCTCAGGGGAATTGAAGATACGTCGTTACTGCTCACGATCCTTTTCTTCTCCGGAAAGACCCTCCCTTCTCGGTGGAAGTGTGCGTCAAGGTAGGCGGCATGATGCGTCCGGCCTGGCGCGGCTGAAGCGGAGCGAGTCATGGAGATGATGAACTAGGAAAAAGCGCGGCTATGAAAGAGGAGATGACATGAAGATAGTTGTGGCAACAGTTCTAATCATCGGAACATTGGTAGGTATCGGCACGCTCGTGTCTGCTGTTTACAAAACGGATAACGCTTCTCCTCTTGCCAGCAGTGTTTTGCATCAGCACGAAGAATTGACGCGGCGTGCAATATACGTCTCCATTGTCGTGAGTTAATGGTAGCTGGAGACCTGACACTCCTTAACGCCTCCTGCCGCGGGAAACTGCTTCAGCCTACGATAATTTGCCCGGCTGACGGGTAGCATAGTCGCGGCTGAGATTTACCGGAGTTGTTTGATCATGAATCGCAATAATGAAGTGTGCCCAGGCGGTGTTCCCCCAATCAGGAACGCACCAGATATCGAGAGGCCGTTAACGGTCGAGGATCTGGTGGCGGAGCTGAGCCAATGGAACGGTGATGATCAAGTGGTGTTCCGATCGACCTCGGATGGTAGCGTGCTACGGTTCTGTTGTTTTCGATCACCCGAGGCCGGAGTCCTTGAGATCAATCTCAACGACTAGTCTAGGGTCCAGACTCATAACCAGTAACTGACAGCCGCAGCGATGCAGACGGCTGCGAGGAAATTGATTGCGAGACGATCGTATCTGGTGGCGATGCGACGGAAGTCCTTCAGGCGACAGAACATGCGCTCGATCGCGTTGCGGCTTCGATAGAGGACGGGCGAGAAGCAATTCTTCCAGCGTCGGTTCGCCTTTGGGCGGGATGTTCGGCATCGCACCCTTTCCCTCGACCTGTCGGCGGATGACATCGCTGTCATAACCCTTGTCGCCGTGCAGGATCGCGGCACGTGGCATCTCTTCGAGCAGAACCGCGCCGGCGGTGCAATCGGCTATCTGACCCGCGGTCAGCAAGAACGCGACGGGACGACACTCGGCGTCGGTCAGAGCATGGATCTTCGTGGTCCGCCCGCCGCGCGATCGGCCGATGGCCTGCTGATGTTCCCCCCTTTGCCGCCAGATGCGCATCGATGCGCCTTCACGGCCGAGCTATCGATCAGGACCTGCGCAGGAGGTCCGCCGGCCATTGCGAGTGCGTGGAATATGTCTACCCATACGCCCTTCGCTGCCCAGCGGACGAAGCGATTGTAGAGTGTTTTGCGCGGACCATAGACCTCCGGCGCATCGATCCAGCGTCCACCGGACTTCAGCACCTGGATGATGCCGCTGATGACCCGCCGATCATCGACCCGTGGCTTGCCGCGCGTATCGTTAGGCAGAAGCGGCCTGAGCCGAGCGAACTGATGCTTCGTTAGCCAAAAGTAATCGCGACTCATGAGGGGCCTCCTGTCGGAGACCGTGAATCACAAACTCAGCGCGGAAGGAGTCATTTTATGGGTCCCGACCCTAATACAAGTGACGCGCACTCGCTATGCGACCCGTTATTCACCTTCCACGTTCGCCGCTGTGCGCAGCACTGCAAGCGCGATGCCCAAGGTAGCCGCATCAATGTTCGCTGAGTGTACAGCATAGACCGGGAAAGAGAACTGAGGTGAGTCGGGGACCAAATAGAGTTCTCCCGATGCTAAAAGGGGCTGAACTGTATGCCTTCGGAAGTAACCAGAGCCACCCTCCTGTAAAAGGTAACTAAGAGCCAGCGGGCCGAGATTGACCACCAACCCGTGGGTCGTATCGGGAAAACTTGCCGCATGGTGAAGAGAAAAGTCTGCCCCCCAATCGACATGAACGTAACCAGGATTGTTTGTGTGATATGATGCGAGGTCGGTTGTTACCAATACGAGCTGTTCTTCCTTTAATAGATTGATCTCTAACCCTGGTCGATGCTGGGGCGCATACACGACCGCAATGTCTACCAGTCCGGCTCCTACATGTGCGATTAGATCGTGAGGAACGTCGACATGGACACGAAGCGCTATATCTGGATGTGAGTGCCGCATCCTACTGACCCAATCGACAAGAAGAGGCTCCCACAGGCTAACCTCGCTGCCAATAGTCAAAACGGCACGATGACCTTCGGGGACTGCCACTTGCTGTTTTGCGCGCTGCCATAGTTGTACGAAGGCCGGCGCGAAGCGCAGGAATTGCTCGCCCGCTGGGGTAAGGCTCGCACCGCCCTTATTCCGAATAAAAAGCGGTCGTCCAAGCTGCTCCTCGAGGAGGCGCACGCGTGCGCTAACCGTAGTTTGTGCAACATGTAGCCGATCAGCCGCTTTTACGAAGCTTCCGGTGCCGACAATCTCGATAAAGGTCCTGGCGAGCTCGATATCCATGCCTTCATAGCATAAACATTGAGGACAAAAGTCAAAGAAAATCGTCTTTGTTGTTGGGCTACTCCAATGTCCAGATTCCGGGAAAACCTGTAACGTTGCAGCCTAAATTAGGTGAGGAGGATTGCACGATCCACGTTCAGGTTAAGCGTATCTATGAGAACCCTTCGCTGGATGACGGCATTCGCATCCTGGTGGATCGGCTTTGGCCACGCGGGCTCACAAAAAAAGCGGCTGCTGTTGATCGATGGGCCAAGGAGATCGCGCCTAGTACCCCATTGCGAAAATGGTTTGCGCACGATCCCGAGCGCTGGATAGAATTTCGCCGGCGATACACCGCAGAACTTCAGGAAAAGTCTGAAATGCTGGGGGAGATACGGAGACTCGCGCGCGAGAACCCCATTACGTTGGTGTATGCTGCCCGTGACGAGGTGCACAATGGTGCAACCGTCCTCCGAGAGGTTCTCATCGGTAAGTGAGTCCCTTCGTTGGTACTTGCGCGCGCGGTGACCAGAGTGACAACAATGGCTTTGCAGTGAACTGGCATTTTTACTCGTTTGTCCGCGTGTATTGGCAGACGTATCTTGTCAATAAGAGCTGTGCGTAACGAGCGCACATCAAGATCGGCAGGACAAGATAAGATATGCTTTCCCTTTTAAAGGCCCGGAAGATCGTGGATCAAGCCACACGGCGAGCTCGCGAACTTGGCGTCAACATCAGCGTGGCGGTGTGTGACAATACTGGTCGCCTTGTCGCATTAAACCAAATGGATCGCTCTCGCGGTTGGGAGGCGGACCGCTGCTCGATAGGAAAGGCGGTTGCTGCAGCGGTAAGCGGTCTTCCCAGTGATCGACTGATGGAACGGCTTCAGAGACATGGATTAAGACCGATCTCTTACGTCGTCCCGCCACGGGGCCAACGGGGTGGGCTTCCTGTCTTCCAAAGGGGTGTGGTTCAAGGAGGTTGTGGCGTCAGTGGTTCCGCTACAGAAGCGCAGGACGAGGAGTGCGCAAGAGCCGGCATCGCGGCGATCGAGGAGACGATTATAGAATCAGCTCCTGGCGGAGCGCGGAGTGACATCTTCATAGAAAACAGAGACGTCAAATGACATCAGTAAGTAGTATGGCGGTAAGCGTCGATCCGCTGTCCAAAAGACCTGAGGCTCGAGTTGCGGAGCAGTCAGCACCGGCCGCGCAACGACTTTCAATTCTAGGAAAAATGACCGGCGGAATTGCCCACGACTTCAGGAATATCTTGGCGGTCATCGATTCGTCTTTGCGATTGGCTGAGAATAACATCAGCGACCCAGATAAAGTACGTGCTTTCATCGTGGGCGCGCGAGAGGGAGTTGATCGCGGGCTGAAGCTGACATCCGAACTTCTCACCTTGGCCCGCCAAAAGGAGCTTATTGCTTCAGCAGCGGACGTGAACGAGCTACTTGCTAAATTGGAGATGCTCCTGACATGCGCGATCGGTTCATCGGTCCGAATCGAATTCCAGTTTTCTGCCAATTTGCCAAAATGCCTTATAGATCGACCGCAATTTGCGGCCGCGATTTTGAATCTGGTCATTAACGCGCGTGATGCTATGCCGAACGGAGGAGTAATCCAGATAACAACCGACAGTCGCGATCCGGGAGGAGAAGAAGGAAGCATGGTCGGGTACGTCCGTGTCCGTGTGAGGGATAACGGCTTGGGTATGACAAAGGACATAATGAAGAACATATTTGAACCGTTCTTTACCACCAAAGGCAAAAACGGGACTGGCTTAGGCATCCCGCAAGTTTGCGCCTTCATTCGCCAAACTGGCGGACGCTTGAACGTTGATAGCGAAATAGGGCGTGGCACCACCTTCGACCTCTTCTTGCCTGCCGTTGATGACATGGAAGGACGAAGCTTGATGTCAGCTTAGTTCTATCCGGACATGGAGGCTTGGAACAGTGTTCTTCCACGTGCGCCATGCTGGTGCCTCAGATTAAAATCGGCACAGCGCTGCTTGAAGCTTGATGCCGATCTCCTCGGCTCAACACGAGCTCGGATCGAGCGACCGCCAACGCGTGACGATTGTTCGATTGCTCCTCCCGATCCGTGTAATACCCTTCAAATCGAAGTATAGTATATCCTGCGAAAGACCTGCTGCGGGATGGCGCGGTAGCGGGTGAGCCACCAAGCCAGAACGGAGATCACGCGATGAAACCGACAAAGGAGCTTCATAATCTAGGTCAAAGCTTGTGGCTCGACAACATCAGCCGAGATTTGCTGAACAACGGCATCTTACAACGTTACATTGACGAGTTCTCGGTGACGGGACTGACATCGAACCCCACGATTTTCGATCATGCGATCAAGAACAGCACGACCTATGACGCTGATATTTCCAGGAGCGCATTGTCGACGAAAGGAACGGAGGAGGTTTTCTTCGACTTGGCATTGGAGGACCTGACAAGGGCTGCCGAGCTGTTCCAACCTATCTTCGCCCGGACAAACGGGATCGATGGCTGGGTATCGCTGGAGGTCTCACCTCTCTTAGCCCATGACGCCGACAGCACTCTCAAGGCGGCGTGTGATCTTCACCGGCGTGGGGGAAAGCCCAACTTGTTCATTAAGATTCCCGGAACCGCGGAAGGGCTACCTGCCATTGAGGCGGCTATCTTCGCTGGCGTCCCGATCAACGTCACGCTGCTTTTTTCTTGGGAGCAATATGTCGCGACGGCCGACGCCTATCTACGCGGCGTCGAGCGACGAATTGCTGCGGGACTGAACCCGGCGGTCGCCTCGGTCGCCTCGCTCTTCGTCAGTCGCTGGGATGTCGCGGTCGCAGGCCAGGTTCCGGGCGAGTTGGCCAACCAGCTCGGCATAGCCGTCGCTCAGCGGACGTACAAGGCTTATGGAGAGTTGCTGGCATCGCCGCGTTTCCTGCGCGCCGCAAACGCGGGTGCGCTGCCTCAGCGCCTGCTATGGGCCAGTACGGGCACTAAGGATCCGAGCGCCTCCGATATCCTCTATATCAAGGCACTCGCGGCACCTTTCACTATCAACACGATACCAGACGCTACCCTCAAAGCTTTCGATGACCACGGAGAGATCGACACCACGCTCGCTCCTGATGGAGGCAACTGCGAGAGAGCTCTCACTGACTTCGTAAAGGCCGGTATCGATATCGGCGCGCTCGCCACTAAGCTGCAGAACGATGGCGCAAAATCCTTTGTCAAGTCTTGGAAGGATCTGATGGGTCGTATCGAATCCAAGAGTGCGGCGATCCGCAAAGCGAGCTGAAGCAGTCAGCAACAACGTTTCCTACGCCAGACTCTGTGAGGAAGCATTGCTGGCATTCCAGCTTTGCGCATCTCAACTCCGTCAAACAAGGCGGCGCCCTCGTCGCTGAACCTTGCGATGGTCGGCTCGTCGGCATCAAAGATGTCTCTTCGGATTTTGCGTGCGAATGCATCCGCCCGGGCTGCGGCAACGATGGTTGCCAAGAAAGGCGATGTGCAGACGCATCATTTTGTGCGTGGCGGTGACAAAGTAGCCCACGGAGCGCCGGCTTGATGCGGGACGCGGCGGAGAAAAAACCGTCCAGTGGCTAGCCTGATCTCTTTTGGGAGTCGGTCGGCAATGTTTGCCTTGAGGGCATTGCGGAGCATCAGCGACGCAGGGATGGCTGTCACTCACTGGCAACAACTGCTATTCATGTGCAACAGGAGAATCATCTATGACTGCACCTGTGCTGTCCATCACTGCCATCGCCCTTTGGCTTGTTACAATTGCCGTCGCTGCATTCTTCTTCGTTCGCGGTCAGACGCATGTGGCGCCCGACGGGCGCACGACTGTTCTGCTGGGATCGGATGAGCGCAATCTCGTGCTGTCCGAAATGCGCGGTATGCTTGAGACCGTGCAGATTGTCGTCGACGGGGTGAAGGAAGGCGACATGAAGAAGGTTGCGCAGGCGGCGCGCGCGAGCGGTATGGTAGCGGCCGCGGACGTCAATCCGGCACTGATGGCCAAGTTGCCACTCGAGTTCAAGCAGCTTGGGCTCAGCGTCCATAATCGCTTCGATGAGATTGCTACCGTAGCCGACTCGGGTGCGAGCCGCGAGCAGGTGCTAGCGACACTCAGCACGCAGCTGTCGGCCTGCGTTGCCTGCCATGCGAGCTATCGCTTCGACGCGGTGACGCCGGCGGCGAAGTGAGTGAGGACAAAGAAACAAGCCTGAGGGCTTATTGCTGCACTGGTGCGCCAGTGATCCACTCCGACCGGCTTTTTTCCGATTGTCTCTATGGCAGGATATTCCTGTTCAAATTCCTCGGCTGGCGGTTGATCGAGAATTGGGCGATGCCGCTACTCGGTCTTGTAATACTGGGACAATCCGTTCAAGGAACGATCTCAGGCTTCGATGAAGTCGCGCCGCAGCCGTCTGCATCGCTGCGGCTGTCAGTTACTGGTTATGAGTCTGGACCCTAGTATGCCCCGTGCGTCCTTGACTCCATGCCTGTCCGTCGTCAGAACATTTGGCGCAGATGGCTGCTTGATTTAGCGGAGTCTCGGCCTCTGGTTGGTGATGTTAAGCGGCGAGCTTGCGGTGTTGCAAGCGCCTGAATTGGATTGTCTGTCGTTTGATCCTTTCGCGTTGTTCGATGATGGCAGAGGCCCTACCGAAGTAGGCGTCGGCCGGCGTGACGTTGCCGATGCCCTCGTGATAACGGCGATGATTGTAATGCTCGATGAAGGCCTCGATCTGACACTCGAGATCGCCGGGCAGGAAGTAGTT